>CALHOI010000044.1 GCA_938035525.1 uncultured Granulosicoccaceae bacterium | reverse complement strand
AAAAAGTATCTCTGCTTCTTCGTCCTCTTGCTTTTCTTTTTCGACTAATTGCGCTTGCTCACTGAGAAAAGGACGTTTCGCTTTTCCTTTTAGCTTGCCAACACCCATTTTTATTGCAGTGGAGCCGACAACGCCTGCGCGCGCCATTTGCGTGCTGGGGATTTTATTCAAGTAGCCTCTCCCATAAAGCGACGTTTGGCCGCTTTTAGTTCAGGTTGCTGAATAAACGATTCCAGCGAACTCATGTGTTGTAATACGTGCGTTCGGAACATAAAAGAAAACATATCAAGCGTTTTGCCGATAACACCACCAACTAAAAGCTGCGCTACTATTTCTGTGCTTTGCGCAACAAGTTGGGTGGTATTGGCAAATTCATCAGAGGTATCTTTTAACCAATACGCCAGTATTGCTGTTTGGTAGTCCCAAAACATGGCCGGCAATAAATCCTGGTAAGGCTGCTCAGGCATCTCACCCGCTTCTATCGCGGCATCAATCAACTCGATAACGATGGTTTTTAAAATGGCTTTAGAATCTTGTAGCAACTCATGGCCAACTGAGGGTGCCGCATAAGTTTGTGCAAAAACCACTTGCAAAAACTCACGAGCCGGAAGCCACATTCGCAATTCAATTTCAACCAGCTGGTGCAATTGCTCTTGCAAACTGTATTCGTGAAAGTCATCAATGGCTTTTAATTCAGCCATGACTTGTTGTTGTACGTACTCACAATAGCCGTAAAGCAATTTTTCCTTAGTGGAGAAATAGTTATAGATAGTGGCATCGGCAACGTCTGCCCGCTTGGCAATTTCGCGCATCGACGCCTTGTCGAATCCCTTCTCGCTGATGACGTCGACTGCGGCTTCAAGGAGCCTTTTTCGCGTTTGTTCTTTGACTTTGCTGCTGATTTTCATCAAATCACCTAAATTATTCGCTATACATTAATTTAATATATAACGACTTTAATGTATAGCGATTTCACTTTATAAATTCAAACTTTAAATTTTATGAGACATCGATCATATAACCAGTGCAATGGGCAATGTTTACTTGCCCAATACTTGCTTAATACTTGACTAATCATGTATTGTGTCGCCATTATGAATACCAACAAAGATTTCATCCTCACCCTGCTCTCAACAGCAGCAAAAGTCGAGCGACGACTCGATCGTGCCCTGTCGTTCAGACGAGGCGTCAGCTTCACTGAATACAACATGTTAAGCCAGCTTCAAATCAAGTTTGACGGCGCAGCGACACGTGTGGACCTTGCAGAGGCAGTTAATCTGACACCCTCTGCCATCACCCGCGCATTGAAGCCACTGGAAAAAATAGGACTGGTGGTTACTGAAAAAAGTGAACGCGACGCGAGGCGAAGCCTGGCAAAACTAACTCAGTCCGGTAGGGAACTACTCTCAGACGCTAACGCCATTGTTCAGGACGAAATTGATACATTGGAAATACAAACAGACAATCGTGATATGTTAATGCGTCTCTTAAAGTCTCTCTAAACGGCGAAATAAGAAACTGCCCTCGGCTGACTTACCGAACAGATGTAACGGCATTTACCATGTAGTTAAATTGAAGAGCCGCCCTACCTGTTAAGGCGGCTCAGCTAGAAACGCATCTATGTTGATTCCAAAGCTGTCACTAACGCTTTGCTTAATCTCCATTCAGAGCCATCAAGCAGTCCAACTAATTAACTTAGACCGTTTTCACGTTAGCTGAATATCGCTCAATGGCAGCAACTAGCTTGGCTGTGTCGATCGGCTTACTGACGTAATCATCCATGCCAGCATTCAAACACCGCTCGCGGTCACCTTTTATTGCATTGGATGTAACTGCAATAATGGGTAATGCAGGGGTTCCTTGATCAGCTTCCATGGATCGCAACCGTCGGGTGGCTTCAAAGCCATCCATCACTGGCATTTGGCAATCCATCAGCACCATGTCGATATCACCTTTTTTCACGCACTCAATGGCCTGTTCACCGTTTTCAGCCAGAACCGTGGTGTGCCCAAAGTCGCGAAGCAACTCGTCAATGACCATTTGGTTGACCACGTTATCCTCGACTACGAGAATATTAAGTGGTCGGCTGGTATTGGTCACAAGTGCCTCGTTGTTACCAAGCCCAGTCGCCCCGCTATATTGCGTTTCACCTTCTACCGCCGGGTTGATATTTCTGGCTTCGGCAATTTCCTCTGCCGCCAGATCAGCCACAGGCGTTGCAATAACCGGAGCAGTATTACCCACTGGTCGTCCCAGTGTTTCGTTTATTGCGTCAAACAATCTTGAACGGCGCAACGGTTTGGTAATACTGGAGTGTATATTGAGTGCTTCACGTTCTTGAGCAGTAATAGCCTGGTCAATTGACGTCAACATGATTAATCGCAGATCGTCAAACCGGTCATCGGCTCTAATATGGGATGCCAGGTCTTTACCATCCATATCAGGCATTTGATAATCGAGCAATGCAATCGTGAACGGCTTCCCTTGTTGCTCAGCTTGCCCCAATAAATTCAATGCTTCTCGTGCTTCTTGCACAGCAGTCAGTTGATATCCTTCTGGTTCGAGAAGCCCATCCAGAATTTCAAGGTTGATTGGATGATCATCAACAGCAAGTATCCGTATATTTTTATTCTTGCTTGTATCAGAAGCACCTGCAATGACTCTGCTGTCCACTTTTGTTGCCGCCGGAACAGCCATGTCAAGATCAACGCGGAAAGTGGTGCCCGCACCCGGCTCACTTTCAACTCGAATAGAGCCGCCCATTAACTCAATCAGTTGTCGAGTGATGTTCAGACCCAATCCAGTACCACCATGTTTTCGGGTAGTTGAGCTATCAGCTTGCGTGAATGCCTCAAACAAGCGCTCTTGCTCGACCATGGGAATCCCGACACCAGTGTCCTCAATCGCAAAGTGAAGCTGTGCCCTATTTGCACTCATTTTCTCTGTTCTACATCGCAAGGTAACTGAACCATGATCAGTAAACTTCAACGCGTTACCAACCAGGTTTACAAATACCTGACGCAGGCGCTCTGGGTCACCGATAACGCGTTCAGGCATGTTGGTTGGCAACAGGCTTGCCAGCTCAATGTCTTTGGTCGCCGCCTGCTGAGCAAACATATCCAATACATCAGCCAGTAACTGCGGCAAATCAAATTCAGTGTTTTCCAATTCCAGCTTGCCGGCTTCAATTTTGGATACGTCCAGAATGTCATTGATAACCGATAGCAGCGAGTTTGCAGACGTACCAGCTACATGAATAAATCGCTCTTGACGGCCATCGAGTTCAGTTCGGGACAGAAGCTCAAGCATACCGGTGACACCGTTAAGCGGTGTACGAATCTCGTGACTCATGTTAGCGAGAAATTCGCTCTTGGCGTGACTGGCAGCATTAGCCACATCTCGCTCTAAACGCAAACGCTCATTAGCCTTACGCTCACTTACATCCAAAATGGAGGCAAGAACGGTGTGCTCCTTGCCATCTCGAGTGACTAGGCGACGTAAATCAATTAGTACATGCGCCTGACGGCCATCGTCGTTTCTTATAAAAGAAAGCTCAACTTCCTTTGCAGCTCCCGTTTCATTGAGCTGACGCACCATCGCTTTGAGTTTGGTGATTTTGTCTTCGCCGTGCAATCTTGCCAACCATTGGCCCACACCAGCTTTGAGTTCTTCGTCGCTTGTAAATCCTAACAAGCGAGCAGCTGCCGGGTTTGCCTTGGTAATAGCACCGTTACGCGCGAATTGAATAATGCCTTCATGGCTGTTTTCAAATATAAAGCGAAATTCACTTTCTTCTTCAAGCTGCTTATAGGCTTCTTCACGTGTGTCAATCTCAAGACGAACACGATCGAGAACCCGATTGTATTCACCCGCAATTTGGCCCACCTCAGTGTGAGGTTCAACCGATACTGGCGTATAAAACTCACCGTTGTCGCGATGCATTTGCATCTCGCCAACCAGATCAACTATTTCTGTTGAAGCGTTGTGCTCGGCAATGTTTAAGCCGATTCGCTCATCTTCTTCTGATACACGTAAAGGCATGGCCTTATTAACCAGAAAAAGAACGGCGTAGCCAACACCGAATGCCCATAGGGCAACGGTTGCAACGCCAGTTGCCTGTATGACCAATTGTTCAGCACGAGTGGCACCGTCAGCAAACGCGGCGGTATCACCAACAACGGCAACCATGAGTGTGCCTGCAGCACCAGCAATAGCATGAGCCGGCCAAGCGCCGATCACATCATCGATTTTTAACTTTTCTAACAGGAGTGTTGCCAGACCACAAGCAGCAGCACAAACAACACCCACCAATATTGCATCGGTTGCCTCATAAATATTTGCACCTGCAGTAACACCCACTAAGCCGGCAATGGTGCCGTTAAGAGAGGCTGTGATATCAGGTTTTCTTTCTTTTATCCAGGCCCAGGAAAGCAGCGCAAAACCACCGGACGCTGCCGCAAGAGAAGTATTAACGATAATAATGGGTACTTGATCATTGTATTCAAGCAAACTACCGCCGTTAAAGCCAAACCAACCAAACCACAACACCAGTACACCCACCGTGGCCACAGGATAATTACTGCCACGCAACACCGGCGCATCCTCAGCGAATCGCCCAAGCCGCGGTCCTACAATAAGTACTGCAGCTAAGGCCAACCAACCACCGGTACCGTGAACAACAGTTGCACCTGCAAAGTCGATGAAACCGCGTTGTGCCAACCAACCAGGAACGCCTTCACCCAATACGCCACCCCAGACCCAGTGACCTATTAATGGATAAAATACAGCAGCTACCAATGCACTAATAACAAGATAGCCTGATAACCGGGTTCTTTCTGCTAACGCGCCACCTACTATCGTTGCAGCCGCACTACAAAAAACCAGTTGAAAAAGAAAGAACGCGTTTGCACCATCGGCATGCGACTTAAGAAACATAGTGGTGCCGTATATACCATTAGCCTCGCCCAGCCCATACATAATGCCAAAACCGACAGCCCAATAGGCAAGGCCTGCGACGATGAAGTCCATCAGGTTTTTAAAGGCAACGTTTATGCTGTTCTTCTGACGCACCAGACCGGCCTCGAGCATGCAAAATCCTATTTGCATGGTCATAACCAAAAAGGCACTGAGTAATATCCAGCTTGTATCAAACGGTTTAAATTCGGTCACAGTACAAAAGTTCCGATCAGGGTGGTAAATCAACTACCACAAATACTTAGTTGCTTTAAGCAAATCGAACCGGCTCACAAAAGCCAGCTCGAGCGAATTGGTGCAAAGTGTAACCACACCATTAAATTTTCATAAAACGTAATGAGTAACTCGTGAATCAAGCAGTATTTATTTGTCCAGAAATACCGTCTGTTTCACAATTGTAAAATTCCTCACATAAAACCCGGCCGTTGTTACGGCTGTTGTTATTCCCGATTACGAGCCTCTATTTCTTTTCTAACTCGATCAAACACTTGCTCGCGATCACTGCTTGCTCGCTCATACTCGCTCTGCTCAGAAGTTGAGTTCGTCGCCTCTTGCAGGTCTTCCTGTTCATCAGTGGCCAGTCGATGTGTTTGCATCTCGCCCACTAATTCAATAACGTCCGATAGCGCATCGTGCTCCGCTATGTTCAAACCAACGCGTTCATCTTGTTCAGATACGCGCAGCGGTAACGCTTTATTGATGAGAAACAGCACACAGTAGCCCACACCAAACGCCCATACAGCGACGGTAACAACACCGGTCGCCTGAATAACAAATTGTTCTGCGCGGCTTGTGCCTTCGGCAAAGGCACTCATGTCGCCTACCACGGCAACCATAAGCGTTCCCACAGCACCTGCAACAGCGTGCGCAGGCCAGGCGCCGATCACATCATCAACTTTCTGTTTTTCTAAAATGCGCGTGGCAATACCACAAGCAAATGCGCAAACAACACCAACCAGCATGGCGTCGGTTGTCTCATAAATATTTGCGCCTGCAGTGACACCCACCAAACCGGCAATGGTGCCGTTTAACGTTAGTGCAATATCGGGCTTCTTTTCTTTGACCCAGGCCAGCGACAACAATGCAAATCCACCCGCAGCAGCCGCAAGCGATGTATTAACAACAACAATCGGTACTTGCTCGTTGAACGCTAGAGCACTGCCACCGTTAAAACCAAACCAGCCAAACCAAAGCACCAAAACTCCGACAGTGGCTACTGGATAATTGCTGCCTTTGGTTATGGGTTTATCACTATCAAATCGACCAATTCTCGGCCCAACAATAAGTACCGCAGCCAAAGCCAACCAGCCACCGGTACCATGAACCACCGAGGCACCGGCAAAGTCAATGAAACCTCGCTGAGCTAACCACCCCGGGGTACCTTCACCCAAAACGCCACCCCACACCCAATGGCCGATCAATGGATAAAACACAGCCGCCATTAACGCGCTGATAATCAAATAGCCAGACAGGCGTGTTCGTTCTGCCAGCGCACCACCAACAATGGTTGCTGCAGCGCTACAGAAAACCAATTGAAAGAGAAAGAATGCGGTGGCGCCATCAGCATGGTCCTTCATAAACATGGATGTGCCATAGATGCCGTAAGCTTCACCGACACCGTACATAATGCCGAAGCCAACAGCCCAATACGCAAGTCCAGCCACTATAAAATCCATCAGATTTTTAAAGGCAACGTTGATATTATTTTTCTGGCGCACTAAACCGGCTTCGAGCATGCAAAACCCGATTTGCATGGTCGTAACCAGAAAGGCGCTGATCAATATCCAGCGTGTATCAAAGGGCGTAAATTCGGTCACAGTACTCAGATTCCGGTGTGGGCCATTGAAAAAACAGCCACAATAAACACGATAATTATCGCAAAGCCGCTCAGGCAAATAGTGAACGGTCTGTTGTTTTGTGAAAAAGTGTAACTACAAGACGGATAGGATTACCGAGCTAAGTTAATAACTCGTGATGGAAGCAGAATTAAATTTGGCAGAAACGATGCTTGATTCACATTTGAGATCAATATTACCCGCGAGTGACCATCAATAACGTATTGGAATATTGGCGTTTTTACATGAACCCAACGCGCGGATAGTTTGACACCAAACATGGCTCATTTGGGTTAACCGCTAAGTTTGGTCAACCGTTAAGTTTGCTCACCTCTTAAGCTTGCTCACCTCTTAAGCTTGCTCAACAAGGCTTTCCAAATGCCAGACTTTCGCAACAATTTTCCAGCCGCTAGCACCATTCACAAATGACAAATGATCGACAAATACATTCTGATGCGCACGCAGTCTTATTTTGACGACCGCGCTGATTGGCGATAACCAGTCAATCATCAGAATCTCGTCTTCTCTTGCTTGTTGCTTACTGGCGGGCGATGTGCGTCCAGACACATCTCGACTGAAGCTTGCAATGGGTTCCACAAAAATTTTTCCATTATCAGCATCGAAAAGACTCGAGCTTTCATGAAACACCGAGTTGAGCTTTTCCACATCGCAGTGATAAAGCGAATCGAAATAGGTTTGTACCGCTTCTAACAATGAATCCAAGCTATCCACATTTATTCCAGGGAAAATTTGCAAGTGGCAATTATTAAACGCTTATTAAGAATATGCCATACTCAATTAAGCCAAATTCAGTGAAAAATGTGCCAATGCCAAATATGGCGGTTACCAGCGGAAAACCAATTAGCGTGGTCGCCCTGATGTATGACCAACTGTGTACTTTCGAGTACGGCATTGCCGCAGAGGTGTTCGGATTGCCGCGCCCAGAACTCGGCCGACAACTCTACTCGTTTACATCGGTCGCACTAGAAAAAAAATCAATGACCGCCGCCGGTGGCATCCAATTTAAAGCGAGCGGAAAAATAGCAGATCTTCACCAGGCACACACAGTGGTCATCCCCGGATGGCGAGGCGCGGACAAACCTGTTCCAACGCTTATCTGCTCCGAACTTCAGGAAGCCCATAGTCGAGGTGCTCGAATTCTTTCTATTTGCTCTGGGGTGTATGTGCTTGCCGCAGCTGATCTATTAAATAATAAAACCGTAACAACACACTGGCGTTACGCACAAGACTTCAAGCAACGGTACCCTATGGTGACCGTTAAAGAAAATGAGCTTTATGTTGACGATGGCGGCATAGTCACATCAGCAGGTAGTTCGGCAGGCATAGACGCCTGTTTGCATATTGTGCGAAGCGACTATGGAACAAGCATTGCCAATATTGTTGCCCGTCGTCTGGTTATGCATTCGCACAGACAAGGCAATCAAGCACAATTTATTGAGCAACCCTTGCCGAAATCAGGAGAAAGCGAGAGGCTTGCAAGCATGATGGAAGCTGTTCGAAACAACCTGGCAGATGCTCACAGTCTGTCTTCAATGGCAGCCGCCACCGGCATGTCATCAAGGACCTTTCAGCGGCATTTTACTCATTTTACCGGCGTACCAGCCAAACAATGGTTAACCAACCAACGGGTGGCACGTTCGTGCGAGTTATTGGAAACAACAAATCTTTCAATAGATAGAATCAGCCTCGCAGTCGGCTTTGCCAGCTCTGAATCCATGCGGTATCACTTTAGGCAGGTTGTTGAGTTAAGTCCAAATCAATATCGAATGCGATTTGCGCAGAAGAACAGCGACAAATAACAAAAACAATGACGAGCGCTAAGATACTTTGCGCTCAATTAAATCCCACATGTTGCCAGACACATCCAAAAATACGGCTACTGTGCCATAGGCTTCCTCTCTGGGCTCGCCTCGAACAAATTCAACCCCACGCTGCTGGTATCGATGATAATCTCGCCAAAAGTCATCCGTTTGTAAAAACATGAATACCCGACCACCTGCCTGATGACCAATACTCAATGCCTGTGCAGCGTCTGCCGGTTCGGCAAGCAGCAATGAACTTTCTGTTGAACTTTGTGGTGCAACAAGCACCCAGCGTTTGGCTTTTTGTAAATGAGTGGCTGCTACCAATAGGGTATCTTCAATGAGTTGAAAGTCTAGTGTTTTTACAAAAAACTCAATGCCGGCATCGTAGCTCTCTACCAGCAAACTGGTGTGCGCTATGCTTTGTTTCATACTTTAAAGAGTCGCCAGGTTATTCTCAAGAACATGCCGATGTAAATCAAATGCGTTAGCTTCGGCCGACCAATGTTTAATATGCCCATCATTTTTTAGATGTAGCGCCACAGTTTCACCAAACAATGCCCGCAAGGCGGGTTCATTGCCCATGAAATGCAGTATTTCACTGACCATATCGAAAAGGCCCGACTGTAAAGGTATGCCATACACAGCACAAAGCTCTTTAAGTCTTTGACTGCCCGATGCTGCATCTGCCAATGTATAAGGCTTCATGTCGTGAGCATTAAAAGACAGTGGCACTAACCAATAGGCCGCATAAGCAATATCACGAAGTCGCGGTGCGGGACCGCATAAGTCAAAGTCAATAACACCAATGCAATTGTCTTGGTCAGTAATCAGATTGTACAAGCCAAAGTCGTTATGACAGATAATCTCGTGTTTTGATGTATCTGAATAGGCATAAGCCCAAGAATCAGCTGGGTCAATTGGGAAGCTAGCTAACGCCTCGTGTAACTGCCGAAGAAAGGCGGCAGCGCTGGTGTGCATACTGGGACTCTGCCAGGTCGCTGGAGAAATTTCGCAGGTCCCTTCAACGTAACTTAAGTACTCGAAGCCGTTAGAGTCAACTTCAATAAACCGAGGCACACCAGTGAATCCTTTTGCTTCCAGATGATTCAGTACTTTATGCACCGATGGGCTGGTTGGCCGCAACGACCTTTTAACGGTATTACCGACCCGATAAACCGTTGAGGTATTGCCACCACTTAGTTTTTCGGCATATTCATTCATGAATGGTTAAGCGAGCTGCTCAGTGATCTGTTACTCTGCTACAAACAACGTAACAACACAAGCTCGTCATTAACACGCTACGCAAAAAAACACACTGGGTGTTCGATATGGATGGCACGCTAACGCATGCTATTCACGATTTTGATGCAATTCGATCTCAACTTGGATTGCCGGCTGGTCAGCCTATTCTTGAATCGATTGCCAAGCTACCCGAGCAACAAGCTCAGCAGATAAACCAGCAGCTTGACGAGTTAGAGTATGACTTGGCAAGCCAAGCCACTGCGCAACCCCACAGCGATGAGTTGCTTGCACTACTATCCAAAAATAATTGCAAGCTGGGCATTGTTACCAGAAACGGTCACGGCATAGCTAAAGCGACATTAAAAGCTTGCGGGCTTGACACTTATTTTAGTGACGCATCGATTATCAGCCGTGAATGTTGTGCACCCAAACCCGAACCTGACGGTATCAATCTATTGCTTGAGCGCTGGTCTGCCGATGCAGGTTCTGCGGATGAAAGTTCTGCGGATGAAAATTCTGCCGACTCCGATTCGACCGTCATGGTTGGTGATCACTGGTTTGATTTGGAGTCTGGTAAACGTGCCGGAGTCACCACCGTGCACCTGGACCCTAAAGGCATTTTTGAATGGCCCAACGAAACCGACTATGCGGTGGTGTCACTACAAGACTTAGCAGCCCTTTGGTACGAATAAACACACGCGCACGTTAATCGAATAAGCAACAACACCACTATATTCAGACCCAAGACACCGCCACCGCCGGTTGTTACGCCAGTACCCGAATCGTTATTTGACGAATCAGCACCCGTGCCTGTGCCGTTATTGGTGCCCGCTGCACTATCAGCAACAGTATCGTACGCCTCAACTGAAAATCTGGCGGCTTCGCTAATCGATTGGGACACCAAAGAACGACTGGCTGCACCGCCAGACAAACAGAGCTCATCTACATTTGGATTGATACAAACATCCAGCGCATGGTCCGCACGTTGAAATAAGTGCAAAGTCGACTCAGGCAGAGTGTTTGTACTGCAATTGATAACGTCACGTAATTCATTGGCTTGACCAACTTCTTGATCAACCTCACTTAAAGGTCGGTTTGCCAATGCATCACACAAACGCACAGACTGACGCGCCTCTACTAATGCATCTGCTGAACCTTGCATAATAAACATAGCTGGCCAATCAGCACCTTCTGTTGCAACTCTTGCAGGAAAACTGTTTTCACTAACCAAAGACAGCGACAAATTCGCCTGATCGGGTGACACACCCACAACACGCTCTAAAATACTTAAGCCTTGTGGGTTGGTATAAGCACCCGACTGAACGCGCATTAAAAAGTCGGAAAAATCAGTTGGTGGGTACATGAGTACTGCACCCGATACAGATGTTGGACGGTTAACAGACAGCGACAAGGCAAGATGCCCTCCCGCTGATTGCCCGAACAAAACCGGTATACCGCCACTGCCATATTGAGCAGTATTGTCTAATACCCAGTCCAATGCAGCATTGGCATCATCGACGATGTCCACGAAGTCCGCTTGATTACATGCAGCACTTGAATCGGTGTTATCAAGCAAACGATAAAATGGCGCGTACACAACAAAACCCTGCTGTACATAGTGGGGGATGGTGAGTTCAAGCCCCAGAAAACCAAACGACCGGCTTGTCCAACTGCCGCCATGCAATGCCATCATGGAGCGTTGACCGGTAGCGGCCGGATGGCTTTTGTACACTCGCATTTCCAAATCGCAGCGACCACGAGGCGTTTGCACTTGGCGATAAACCAGCCTTTGCATATACGGCTGCGTTACACCCTCTAGTGAACGTGCGCCAAAATCTATTTGATTGCCAGGGGTTAGCGTCCAGGTATCTGCACGAATATTAAGACCATTGCCTAAACGCGCGCGATCGCTAGCCGCAACGCAGTAGTCTTGCATGCTGGTACGAGTGTAGGTAACCGGCGACTCACACTGATTATCAGCAAACCAGCTTCCGGCATCGCCATCTGGAATGACCGCTGTGCATTGACCATCAACCACTTGATACAAAGGCGCGACAGTCATAGACGCGCGCTCCGAATCGGCAAGCGAACAAGCCAATACTGTGCCTAGTAGATCTTCTACCACTTGAGCGTGCACCGGGCTAACCCCAAGCAAGAACAATACGAACAGATAAACAGGACCTAATCGCACTGTGCGGTTTACGTTTTGCTTCATGGTGAAGAGAATGCGCACGACTTTACGTGAACGACTATTGCGCGACGACGGCACCCAGCACGATAACCTGAACTGCATCGGCTTGCGCTTTAGACATTGATCTGCCAGTGTCGATAATCCTGGTTTCCCCCGCCCCGAGCGTACCACTGATGTTACTGGTGGATTTGTTGCCGTTCATGGTTACACCCAGCTTGATACCTGCTAACGGGCTGGACGTTTTGTTAATCAGCTGAAACGCAAATGTACCTTTACTGGTTAAACCTCGATTAACGATTAAGTAATTGCCTGGGTTATCGCCAAGATCAAGCTTTAGCAGGGCATTAGTGGCCTTTTTGCCAATGTCTCCAGTTGACTGCGCAGCACCTGAAAGCATTTCTTTTGCGACCTTGGTATTGCCAGCATCTCGTTCGATAATACCCAAGCCATACTGTGCTTCGGCAGTGGGCATGAGCTTCAAGCTTCTTTGATAATCAGCCCGAGCTGCAGACACTGCACCCCGCCGCTGATTAACCTCACCACGGCGTACCTGATAATAATAAAAATTGGGGTTTAGCTTAACGGCCCGATCAAAATACACTTTTGCCGCTTTCATGTTATTGGTCTGAATGGAAATATCGCCCAGAAAAGAATGAAAGTGTCCTTCTTTGGGTTCCATGTTGATGGCCTGCTTGGTTAGACTGACGGCCTTTTTCAAGTTGTTCTCTTTATGCGCGGCTCTGGCTTCGTCAAACTTTTGGTAGGCCGGTGCCATCTTTTTAATGCGAGCCATGGCCTTTGCGTACCGAGCCTCACCTCGCTCGCCACCAGCACCGAGCGCCACCGCCGTTTGCCTGTTTTTCGCCACACGTTCCTGTGAAGGTGGATGGCTGGCAAAAAGATTGGTGATGAAATCGTTTCGACGACCTTCAGATAAACGCACAAAGGTTTCCTGCAGACCAACCGCACCCTGGACGTCATAGCCCGCTTTTGCCATGTAGCGCATACCGTACAAGTCAGATTCGAGTTCTGCCGCGCGACCGTATTTTTGATTGGTTAATTGTGCAGCAATAGAAGAACCCAGCTGAGCTGCCTGACCATAACCTTTGCTGTTGCCCACAATAGTGGCTGCCGCTACTGCACCTTGCAGTAGCACGCCACGAGACTGACCTTTCGCACCGTGCTTGGCCGCAGAGTGAACAATTTCGTGACCCAACACAGCAGCAAGCTCTGCTTCGTCTTTTAGCTGAACCAGCAAACCTCGATTGATGGAAATTTTGCCGCCTGGCAAAGCCCAGGCATTGGGTGTTGAATCGTTAATAACATTAAATTCGTATGGCAAGTCTCGATCACTTTGCGCCGCAAGCCTTTGCCCGACTTGTCGAACGTATTCTTCAACTGCAGGGTCAGCGGTGTAATCACCACCTTGCTGCTGGCGCAACGGCGAGTAATATTGTTTACCAACATTGAGCTCCCAGTCTTCACTGACCAGCATTATTTCATTTTTGCCGGTCACCGGGTTGGTCGCACAACCAGCGACACCCAGGCTGGTTAGTAGTAGAAAAGACAATACTTTGATCGAATTCAGTTTCATTTGCTCATCCCCATAACTGACAACCCATAATTTACTTAACAATGCCTATTAACAATGACAGATTGCTACTGCATCAAACAAGACCAGCCCCAATTTTACATCAATGTTGGTGACCGCCAGGTCCGTGCGCATGCCCATGCGCTATTTCGTCGGCGTCCGCTTCCCTGACAGAGACTATTTTGACGTCAAAAGTGAGATCTTTACCCGCCAGAGGATGGTTGGCATCGATATCCAGGTTGAATTTACCGACTTTGACAATTGTGCCCGGCGAGCCGCCGCGCTCACCTTGCAGATTAATAACCTGCCCGATACGGAACTTTTGCTTTTTACCACCGTCGATCTGTTTAATGGGTATGCGTTGTTTCCGGTCAGGGTAATACCGACCGTACGCCTTGCCAGCGGGGATTGTGACCGAAAAATCATCCTCCGCTTTTTTATCGAGGAAGGCTTCTTGCAACGAGGCCAGCACGGTATTTTGTCCGTATAGGAAGACCAGAGGCTCTCCGATCTCTGAAGATTCGATTTTTTCGGCCGATTCGTCATATAGGTCATAGTGAAAAGCCACTATTTTGCCGGGGCCGGCAGTGATTTCGGACATGTTTTCTCCGTTGTCATGAACTTGGCGCGTTTCGGCACTTAATTATAAGCGCTGCAAAACGTAAACTTAAAACGGCAATGATAACAATAGAAACCGCAAAATGAAGCTCGGCCCTATTTTCTCAAAGATGATACTGCTCAGTGTAGCGCTGCTTACGCTCAGTGCCTGCACAAACAGCAAGTTGGTGATAGGCCCGCTCTACAATCGTTTGGACGACCAGATGCGCGGCGAATTCCACAAGCTGGCTAAGTGGAATGATGAGCAAATCGAACACTTCGAATTACGGGTCGGCACCTTCCACGTTTGGAATCGTCAAAACGAACTCACAAAATATGCTCGTCTTTTAGACTCAATTCAGTCGTCCATAGCCGATCGAGGCAATACCAAGCGTGGAGACATCCAAAACTGGATCAATACAGCCGAAGCGCACAGTCGAGATGCCCGGCTTTGCCACCCGGTTAATTTTTCCTACGACCTAATGCAAACCCTGACTGATGAGCAGGTTAATTTTATTGAGAGACGCTTTACCAGTGAGCGTAAGAAAAATTTCGCGCGTTACTCCAAGTTCACGCCTGAGGAACGCAGGCAACGCAGGGTCAATAACGTAGTGAAGTGGGCAGGCAGAATAGGCTTTGATTTCAACAACACTCAGAAGCGCATGCTTGAAGAAGCCATGGGAAAACAGATCAGCCTACGCCGTCAGTACTACACCTTGGTTGATGCCTGGGCCAAAGAACTTTTCACTATTGCTCGCAAGCAAGAATCGCCAACCTATCATCAAGACATGAAAAACCAGGTGAACAAGCTTTGGACGCTACTTGAAAAAGCCCATCCAGAAGAGTGGCGGGCCAATCGCGAGCTGTGGCGCGACTTCGGCTACAACTTTGTTGGTAGCTTAAATCACGACCAACGGGTACACGCAAGCAACTGGCTCAGAAAAATGGGCAACACGCTTAATGGTATCTCTAAAGTGAAACCCTCATTCAAAGTGGCTAACGACCCCACACACGGTTGCCTGGTTGGACAAACTGTAAGCGGTTAAGCCCGGTTGCGAACAACCATACAGTCAAACAATGGCGGTCAATGCTAAGCGAGGCGGGGGCTTTAATTCAAATCATCTCGCTTGTGTGCTGCAAAAGCCGCTTCAATGTCTTTGGCATCGTGAAACGTGCGAATACGCTGAAAAAGTTGCATGGCTTGCGGGTAGGTTCGTTTAAGGTACGCTAGCCATTGCTTGGTGCGATTACCAATATGTCTTGGACTATTCTGATCACTGCAAATAAACTGATCTAACACTTCGTCAACCAGTACTTCCCAGGCCACAGGTTTGGCATCGTGATCGTTGTTGTTAATCCGATGTGCCAGATCAGGCGAAGACAACGCGCCTCTGCCCAACATAATGTGCTTGCACTGACTGCGCTGCATCGCCGCCACGCCGTCGGCCACAGTCCAGATTTCACCGTTAATGATGGTGTTGATCTGGCGTTGGGTATTCATCACTTCACGCACCCTATCCCAATAAGCAGGTGGCTTATAACCATCAAACTTGGTTCGCGCATGAATGGCCAGTTCAGTTGCACCAGCCGCTTGAACACCATCAACAATATCTTCCAATGCTTCGCTGTTGTCGTAACCGAGGCGAATTTTTGCCGTCACTGGAATATTGCCGGGCACAGCGTCACGCACAGCTTGAACTAGCTGCGCAACCCTCGCAGGTTCTCTTAACAAAATTGAGCCACCCATACTGTTATTAACCGTCTTGGCTGGACAACCAAAATTTAAATCAATGCCAGGTGCACCCAACTGCACAGCACGAACCGCGTTGATGGCCAAAGCATGAGCGTCACTACCCAGTAGCTGCACATAAACGGGTGTTCCCGATGGCGTACAACCGTCAGCGAGCAGCTCGGGGCACAATCGATGAAACACGCGCTCGGGCAACAGCACGTCCGTGACGCGAACAAATTCGGTGACACAGCGCGTGTAACCACCGATACCGGTCAGGCGCTTTCGCATTGGCGCGTCAATAACGCCTTCCATAGGCGCCAGTATGATCTGCTTGTTAAGGGATTGATTCACAAAATGGGTCAGATTCGTTTAAATTGGCGCCGCCACGGCACTTTGCTTCATCGCAGAGCACGCACAGGCTCGTTCATAGGATTACAATAGTACGATTACTTTCGCCGTTTGTGCGCACATGATTATCGGGCATACCCATCATCTTTTGGTTTCGAGAACCGAACCAGACACTATCTGGCTAAATCATCCCCAACAGGGTGACATTGCGCTGCCGTTTGATGAAGCGCCCACAGCATGCCCCGGTGACAAACTTAAGGTGTTTGTGTACAACGACTCAAACGCAAATCCACTCGCAACCACCAAAATGCCTGAGGCGCAGCTAGGCCAATGCGCTAATTTAAAAGTACGCTCAGTAACAGATTTAGGCGCATTCCTGGAATGGGGCATTGCCAAAGATCTGTTTTTGCCTTTTAGCGAGCAACGGCGCCCAGTGCGGGAAAGCAGCAAAGAAACGGTTGTTGTGTATTTGGATAACAGTGGCAGGCTGGCCGCCAGCAGCAATCTTGATAGTCACTTCGGCGAACTTGATGACGGCTTTGATGCGTGGCAAGCGGTGTCACTGCTTTTGTATCAACGCACCGATTTGGGTTTCAAATGCATAGTAGACAATCGTGCCATCGGCCTGCTTTATAAAGATGAAATATTCAAAGACGTAAAAGTTGGCCAACAATTGGATGGTTTTGTAAAACGATTGCGTCAAGACCGCCGCATTGATCTTGCTTTGCAACCACCAAGCGGTCAAATAAAGAATGATCTGAGCAACGAGATTCTTAGCTTTCTGCAACAGCACGAAGGTGTATCTACTCTTACTGATAAAAGCCCGCCTGAAGACATTTATGCAACCTTCGGTGTCAGCAAGAAAAATTTCAAGCGCGCGCTCAGTGCACTGTACAAGCAACGCCGTATTGTCATCGAACCAGATCGAGTAGTACTGGTTGGAAAAGAGCAATAACAGCTATGGCGATTCAATGGTTTCCAGGCCACATGCACAAGGCCCGAAAAGAAATGGCCATGGTGCTGCCCGACACCGATGTCATCATAGAAGTACTGGATGCACGCATACCTTTCAGCAGTGAAAACCCAATGCTGGAAAACCTGCGAGGCAACAAGCCGTGTTTAAAAGTACTGACAAAATCAGACTTGGCCGATGATCAAGCCACACAGGTTTGGTTGAACGAGTACGAATCTGACACCACCAAGTCAATACGCATTAGCTCCCAGGATTCTGCCAGCATAAAAGCCATTCAACCCATGTTAAAAACAATGGTGTCTGCGTCGCAATCGAGAGTTAATCCATTTGTAGTGATGGTGGTGGGAATTCCTAACGTGGGCAAATCCACACTCATCAATTTACTGGCTGGTCGCACGGTTGCGAAAACGGGCAATGAGCCGGCTATCACCAAACGCCAACAGCACATATCGTTAAACGATCACTGGGTATTGCGCGATACACCTGGCGTGCTTTGGCCAAAAGTCGATAACCCACACAGTGGCTTTAGGTTAGCGGCAACCGGGGCGATAAGAGACACGGCCATGGACAGCGCAGAAGTCGCGACTCACCTGCTCGACTATTTGTGTCTGCATTACCCGGAGGCGTTGGTGCAACGCTACAACGCCGAGCTGCCTCTTCACGACAGCGTAGCCACACTGGAAGCCATTGGACGCTCTCGCGGATGCATTGCGGGTGGTGGTCTGGTAGATTTTGATCGCGCCGGGCGTTTATTGCTCACAGAGTTTCGTGCTGGAACCATTGGCAGGATGACGCTGGAAACCCCTGCCATGAAAAGCATGGAACTGGAGCAGGTCGACATCATCAAAGCCCAGAACGATGCAAAAAAAGAAGAAAAAAAAGCCGCTCGCAAAGCTGCGCGGGCCAAAAGACACTCACGTGGTTGATCATACGCATGCCTTGCTAATGCATGGTTAATAAAAAACGCTGTTAAAAGAAAATAAATTTGATGACAACTTCCGGCGAGCGCATGCCATTCTCGGTATATCTCTTATCGATGTGCAATGCCTATATGTTCATCGGCGCATCCATGCTGATAACCGTATCTGCGTTAATTGGTTTTGAGCTCGCCTCAGACAAGCGATTAACCACGTTACCTTTGGCGCTGCAATTCTTTGCCATCATGTGCAGCAGCGTACCGGCGTCCTACATCATGGGCCGCTGGGGAAGAAAAATCGGATTTCTGTTGGCAGGTTCAATTGGCGTCATCGGTGCCGCTGTTGCCATTTGGTCCATTCTTAACGCGCACTTTTATGGTTATTGCGTAGCGACTATCTGCTTTGGCATTTTCTCAGGTTTTGGCAACTACTACCGATTCACCGCAGCCGAAGTGGTCAGCACCGCAAACAAAAGCACGGCCATATCGCTGGTGATGGCTGGCGGTGTTATTGCGGCTTTTATTGGTCCCAATCTGGCCAACTGGAGCAGTGCAATCTTTGCTTCACACCAGTTTGCCGGACCCTTTGTTGTGCTAATGGGTGTTTATTTACTCTCTATGTTTACGATCGCATTTGCCGACCTGCCGGTTCGCATGAGCGCTGAGGTGGTTGATCGTAGTCAAATACGACCGCTAGCCGAGCTCGTTATGCAACCGATTTTCATTGTGGCAGTGATATGCCAGATGCTGGGTTATGGCGCAATGAATTTTGTTATGTCCTCTACACCGCTCGCGATGGAGGCAAACCAGTACGCCATGTCCGATACAGCTACCGTGATTCAGTGGCATGTTGTGGCGATGTTCGCACCCTCTTTTTTTACCGGCTACTTGATTCAACGAATAAGCATAGTGCCAGTTTTATTCTGCGGCGCGTTGTTGGGTTTTGTCAGCATTGCCATTAACCTACTTGCTCCAATCAGTGTGGCAAATTTTGTTATTGCATTAATAGCACTGGGAGTCAGCTGGAATTTCCTGTTTGTCGGTGGTACCACCTTACTCACCGATGCTTATCGGCCCGAAGAAAAATCCCGAGCCCAGGGTGCAAACGATCTTATGGTTTTTAGCACTGTTACCTTAACAGCCCTGACGACCGGTACTGTTCACCATTTATTTGGTTGGTATATGGTCAATATTCTGGCCATTCCTATGTTACTGATTCCTTTATTTGCCATCGTGTGGTTGTGGCGATCGAACAATCACTTAGCCACCAATTCGCTCAATTAACAAGCGATTCCCATAACTGGACGAACAAGCCCAGTTTCAACTCCAAGTTGTGACCCAGTAGGCACGCAAAAGTACATTTGGTGTTGCCGGCTGTCGCTACAAAATCAGTCGCTACAAAACTGCGCGCAAAAGAGCCATGAAGAGCTCAATCGGCACAAAGCCGAATCATTAAAAACAACGAAGTAGACGTGCTGTAAAGGACGTTGGAGAGAGCATGTTCCGCTTGAATAAGGGCGCGGTGAGCGCCGTCATCATTTTCGCACTTGCCTTGACAGGCTGCGCCAGTGTGCCATCAGATCAACAAAATGCTGACCTGCAACGCGATGCCATGCAACGCTGGAATGCTTGCCTGGAGCGCAATATGAGCAACAACATGATCACGGCTATGCAAGTCACCAAACTGATGAATAACCAGTGCGAAGGTTACCGCAGAGATATCATCGCCCTGTTTCCGGCACACCTTTCAGGCCAGGTTGACCAGGCATTGATCAGCAGCGCCTATCGCTATATTGACTCCCGCAACGAGCAAACTGAACTAGCGGCTGACCATCAGGAACTGATTCGAACTCTATTGCGATAGTGCCATATTCGCCCTTCATTGCTCCCTGGAGGCCCGGTTAACCCCCATTCCGGCATAATATGTGACATAGTAACGCCGTAATTTGTTCGTTAACTATCCAGGGGATCCACCAAATGAAATCACAGCTTCTCGCTGTAGCTTTAGCAGGCGCGCTATCGCAAAGCGTATTTGCCGCCGACACCACACTCGAAACCGACCAGGATAAGCTGAGCTACGGCCTTGGCATGATCATTGGCGAACGAGTCTTGAAAAACTATGGCGAGATCGACTACGACATACTGTTAGAAGCCATGAAAGCCCAAAACGAAGGTACAGACACACTGCTTTCAATTGACGAAGCACAGAATATTCTTCGTGACCAACAAATGAAAGAAGCAGAAGCCAAGTCAGCCGCGGCTAAAGCCGAGGGCGAAAAATTCCTAAGCGACAATGCTGCCAGAGACGGCGTGCAAGTCACCGAGTCAGGCTTACAATACGAAGTCGTTACTGCAGCTGATGACGGTGCTAAGCCATCAATTGATGACACTGTCAGCGTGCACTACGTAGGCACACTCATCAACGGCAACGAATTCGACAGTTCGATCGCACGCGGTGAACCCGCACAGTTTCCTTTAAAGGGCGTTATCCCTGGATGGACTGAAGGCTTGCAGTTGATGAATGTCGGCAGCAAATTCAGGTTTGTAATTCCATCTGAACTGGCTTACGGCGAGCGTGGCGCAGGCCAGAATATTGGCCCTGGCGAAACGCTGGTTTTTGAAGTTGAGCTGCTTGAAATTGTGGGCAAGTAAAGCTTTAATTGCTAGTCCGGCCACCAATATACGTGGCCGGGCTATCGTTTTAAATTGCTGACTACAGTTCAGCAATCGCTTAATCAATACTCACCTAACTAGTACCCGGCAAATCTGTTCCCGTTTTACTTCTTTGTTGATTTTCCCAATCGTTCGCAATCCATACTTTTGCCGATGTATCAGCTGGTAGCACATCTCCTTTTATAATATCCGCTGCGCGTTCTGCAACCATAATGGTTGGTGCATTTAAATTGCCATTGGTGATACTGGGAAATATTGACGAGTCAACAACGCGCAACGACTCCATCCCTCTGACTTTGCACTGCTCATCCAGCACGGCTTTGTTATCAGAGGTTGCTCCCATTTTTACCGTGCAAGAGGGGTGATAGGCGCTTTCCACGTTCTGACGAACCCAAGTGTCTATTTGCTCATCAGTTTGCACAGCAGAGCCAGGTTGTATCTCTTCACCTCGATAGTCCAGCATGGCATCCTGGCCAAGGATTTCGCGCGTTAGCTTGATGGTGTCGCGCCAGTCCTGAACATCTTGCTGGTGCTGCAAATAATTAAACAATATCGACGGCTGCTGGGCCGGGTTGTCGCTTTTTATCGCTACCCTGCCGCGACTCAGCGGTGTATTGGGGCCAACGTGCACTTGATAACCATCACCAGCGAATGCCGCACGCCCATCGTAGCGCATAGCACCGGGGAGAAAGTGGTATTGCACATTGGGAGACTGCAAACCAGCACGTGAACGAATAAAAGCACATGATTCAAAATGATTTGTTGCGCCCAAACCACTTTTATTCAATACCCACTGAGCACCAATTAAACCTTTGGATACCAGCCCCAGCTTACGATTCAGTGACACGGGTTGCTTGCAACGATATTGGAAATACACTTCCAGATGGTCTTGCAAGTTCTCGCCAACGCCGGCGCTGTCAACACGCACACCAACACCAGCCTGCTCCAACACTTGCGCTGGACCAATGCCTGAGCGTTGCAAGATACTCGGAGAGCCAATGGAACCCGCCGAAAGAATGACTTCGGTGTTGGCAAACACCTTCATTTGTCGGCCACCTGAAAAATAGCGGACACCGATGACGCGGTTTTTATCGAACATAAGCTTATCTACCAGCGTGTGCGGTATGACGGTCAGGTTGCTCCGGTGCTTTGCCGGTTTAAGATACGCATTGGCGGTGGACCATCGCACACCGTTTTTTACACTCATGTGCATTTGACCAAAGCCCTCTTGCTGATAACCGTTATAGTCTTTGGTCTTTGGATACCCAGCATCGCTGCCCGCGGCTATAAACCGTTCGTACAACGGATTAAGCTTCATGTTATTGCCAGCACATACCGATAAAGGCCCGCCGTTACCACGGTACTTATCAGCGCCACCAATCCAGGTTTCCATTTTCTTGTAGTAAGGCAGGCACGAAGGGTAGTTCCAACCGGCAGCGCCAGCTGCATCCCAGGCGTTAATGTCGCAAGCGTGCCCGCGAACAAACACCATCCCGTTTATTGATGATGAACCACCAAGCACCTTGCCACGCGGACAATCCATGCGACGATTATCCAGGTGGGGCTCAGGCTCAGATTCAAACCCCCAATTAAACTGAGCCATGTTCATCGGGTACGACAAGGCTGTTGGCATTTGAATTAAAATATTACGATCGGAGCCGCCTGCTTCTAGCAGAGCAACACGCACATCAGGGTTTTCAGTTAGCCTGGCAGCCAGCACACACCCGGCTGAACCTGCACCAACAATGACGTAATCAAACTGGGATTCGGTGTTTTTCATAAATTAAAAATCGG
>CALHOI010000043.1 GCA_938035525.1 uncultured Granulosicoccaceae bacterium | reverse complement strand
CCCGAATTCAAAGATGCCTTGTTAAACAAAGTTGCGCCTGGCATGGTACGAGTTGATTTCAATATTCCGTACAGCGTTGATAATGTTTATGCACGACACTTTAAAGGTGTCGGTATTGTTATTGATAAAGAGCAAGGTATTGTTGCTGTTGATCGCAATACAGTGCCAATAGGTTTGGGAGATGCTGAGATCACCTTTTTCGGTTCTCAGGTGCTCGAAGGGCGCGTGGCTTTTTTGCACCCCAGACATAACGTAGCGCTATTGCGATACGACCCCAAAAAGCTTGGCGACATTGCGTTTGACGGTTTGACCCTGGTTGATGATGACGCAGAACTGCCCGATGTACTCACCATGGTGGGGTATCGCGCTGATGGCACGTTTCGACGACACGATGCAGACGATTTCAGTCGCCTCACTGTGGGTTTTGCACCTCCGGGTTTTCCACGTTTTCAGCAATCGCCAATCGATTTGTTTGGCGTGTCCAATGTGCCCCCGTCTTTGGGCGGGCCGTTCGTCGATGCAAATGGAGATGTGCATGCCTTATACATGAGCTTTGCTTATGAAGAAGGTAGAGAAATTAAACAGCACGAATGGGCAATGCCAGCCTCTGTTATTTTAGAGACGCTGCGCATGTACCAGTCCAATAGTCCGTACCATTCGCTGGATGCGCGATTGGTGTATCGCACCATGTCTCAGGCGCGACAACTTGGCTTGCCGCAAGAATGGCTCGATCGATACATTGCGTTGCCCGCGAACAATCGCAAAGTCTTGTACGTAGAACAGGTCGTACCCAATACAGATGCCCATACTCAGTTGCAGCCGGGTGATATCCTGCTGGCCATTGAAAATGAGCTGGTTGCCGACCTGCTGACCGCTGAGGTGTTATCACAGAAAGCGACACTCGCTTTGACCCTGCTACGGGCTGGTCAGGTGATTGATGTTGCGCTTTCGCCATCAAAACTTAACGGAGTCGGTACGCAACGTTTGGTTAGCTGGGCTGGCGCCAGCTTCCAGGAGCCTCATTCAGAAATCGGTTACTTGAAAGGTGTAGACTTCCCGGGCGTGTATATCGCAGGCACTGAGCAAGGTTCTCCAGCGTTATGGGACGGACTCTATCGCAATCGATTTGTGACTCACGTAGATGGTGAAGCCGTAGAAGATCTTGATGGATTTTTATCGCTTATCAGTAAAAAAGAACAAGACACTGATACGCGTTTAAGTGTTGTATCATTGAGTGGTCGTAAGAGCATAGTGACGGTGTCTCCAGAGTATAACTTCTGGCCAACTTATGAAGTCAAAAGAACCATCGATGGTTGGCAACGAGTTAACTATATCAATTAGATTGCTGCCGTGAACGATTCGATTAACGCGCAATACGATGTGGCCATCGTAGGCGGCGGCATGGTGGGCAGCATGCTCTGCGCCGCTTTGGCCACTTCCTCGCAGCACGCTAATACGCCTTTGCGAGTTTGCGTTCTTGAAAACAAACTCCCGCCACCCTTTGAACCAGGAACAGACCCCGAGTACGATTTACGTGTATCTGCGTTAAGTGTGGCATCGCAGAACATGCTGGAGCATGTTGGTGCCTGGAATGGTATTGCAACGCGTCGTTGTTGTGAATATAAACGCCTCAGTGTCTGGGATAACGAACAAGGTGGCAGGACTGACTTTAACGCCGCCGATATACAGGCGTCCCATCTTGGTCACATTGTCGAAAACCGGGTTATCCAGCTAGCACTGCTCGAGCGTATTGCGAAGCTTGATAACGTGACAGTGGTTAGCCCCGCTAAGCTAAGTCGATACCGTTATACGCAATCTGGTATTGAGCTGACCCTGGATAACAACGCCACCGTGCAAGCGCAGTTGGTGGTGGGTGCTGATGGTGCAAATTCAACAGTGCGGCAGCAGGCGGGTATTACTATGGATAAAAAGAATTATCCACAACATGCATTGGTTGCCAGCGTCGCCACACAGCTTCCGCAGCAAGACATCACCTGGCAGCGGTTCGTGCCGGCTGGTCCGCAAGCTTTTTTGCCCTTATGCGATCAACGTGCATCGATAGTCTGGTACGACACTGCTGAACAAATTGATGCGTTAAAAGCATTAAGCGAAGCGGACTTTATTGATCGCTTGCAAGCAGCATTTCCTACTGAACTCGGGCTGGTTAACGAGGTGTATGGTCGTGCTTCTTTTCCAATTGCCAAGGCACACGCAAGCAGTTACGTTGCCAACAGAGTCGCCTTGGTTGGTGATGCTGCTCACACCGTGCATCCTCTGGCGGGCCAAGGTGTAAACATTGGTTTGCTCGATGCTGCCGCTCTGGCGCAAGTGTTGAGCAACGCGCACGCTCAGCAACGAGACTTGGGTGATCAAAAAATACTGCGGCGTTATCAGCGATGGCGCTACACCGAAAACCAGATCATGATCAGTGCGCTGGATTCAATTTATGAAGCCTTCAAACCGCGCCCGCCATTGGTTCAAAAGGCCCGCAGCGCTTCATTAAATCTCGTTGAACAAATCACTCCGATAAAACACCGGGTTATGAAGCATGCGATGGGGCTCAGTGGCGATATTCCTGTTATCGCTCAAAGCTGACACTCAGTCGCCTAGTCAGCAATAGTGCTAGATAATGCAGTATTGGCTGGGTTATTCGTGCCGTACTGTTAAATAACACCGTAATCGCATCGTTTAATTCCGCGCTGGAACGACTGTTTACCTTTTTTTAAGCATTCAGAGCATGGCCATTGATTGGCTGATGTATTCTTGATCAATCTTTTTGGTTGATAAAGAGAGATTCCAATGGTGTTAGGCACATTGCTCGTATTTATTTTAGGTGCGTTAGTTGGCTGGCTATTCCAGTTTTTGCGCGGGCGCTCCGAGATCGCTGACTTGCGACGACAAAATCAAATTGAGCGTGTTGGTACCCGCGGACAAACAGGGGCTTCAACTCTGTCATCAGCAAGGGCGTCGTCGCAACAAACAAACGCCAGCGCAGGTTCTGCTTCAGTTGTTAACACGAATAAATCATCGACGACTGTCAGAGACGCTAAGTCGAACAGTGCATCTGCTAACAGTGCATCGGCCAGCAATGTATCGGCTAACAGTACATCTGCCCACAATGTAGCGGCCAATCTGTATCAACCGGCTGATTTTGATTTGGGTCCCGACGATACCATGGCAACTGATGAGGATATCGACGAGCTTTATCAGCTGGCCGCAAAAGTGAAGCCGTTGGAGTATGAGTTGGCACAAGCCAAATCCAAGGTTGCTGAAATAGAACAATATAATGCTAACCGTGCTGGTGTCAGCCGCACAGGCAGTGCGTCAGTAACAACGGGAGCATCAGCTGTCTCAACGGCTGCCAGTGAAAAGGAACTTGATGAGCTGTACCAACTTGCCGCGCGTGTTGCACCCTTAGAGTTTGATCTTAAGCAAAGTCGATCGCGCATCGCGCAGCTGGAAAGCCAGTCGGCGAACATCAGTCGCGTTGCCAATAAGTCGATGAACATCGGGCATACCCAAACCATCAGCACAACGGATGCAGCAGCACAAAGTCAATCGTTCTTGAGTTCAACTCGCGACGATAAAGAGCTCGATGAGTTGTATCGTATTTCTGCTCGGGTCAAGCCGCTTGAGTACGATCTTGAGCAACGCAAACGCGAAATCAAAGCTCTGAAGCAGACTCTGGCAGACGTAAAGCAATCCAGTGAGAAACAACTGGTTTCTGTGCGCGCTCAGGCCGAAGGGCAGGCGGGCGGCCACTACAAAGAAAAAATTGCTGAGCAGCAAAAACAGATAGAAGACCTCAATAAGAAGCTGGAGGTTGCTCGCGAGGGCCAGGCAAAGGTCAATCAATTGCAGTCGGATGTTGATCGTATTCGCGTTGTTGAGGGTGAACGTGACAACCTTCGTGCGCAAAGTGAAACCCAGTTGGAAAACATCAAAGTCTTGATGGAGCAATGTGATACGTTGGAATCGCAGCGTAAAGCGCTACAAGTTGATTTAGGTGAGTTGCGCCGGGAACGGATAGATGCCAAAAACTCACTTGATCATTTTAGTACTCAGGTCAGTGAACGTGACAAGCAGATCGCTGAGCTAACGTCAAAACAAGCAGTAGCCGATAAAACAACAGCGGACCTTAATGCCACAGCCGAGCAGCTTACCAGTACACGAGATTTGCTAAGCGAGAGCGAGAAACGAGTCGAGGTACTGCAAGCCGAAACCAGCAGCTTAAACCAACAAGTCAATGCTAAAAGCGATGAGCTTAAATCGGTATCACTTCAGCTTAGTCAGGCGCGTGAGCAATCCAACAGTCTGAGCACCAAACTTGAAACAGCCAACGCTGATCTGGCTCAATTGCAGACGGTCAGTCAGAAACTCAGCGATCGTGAGCGTGAAGTGAGCAGTTTGACGACTCACTTAAATGACGCTCGCGTGTTTGAAACTCGTTTTAAAGACAGCCAGCGTGAAATCACTGGACTTCAATCTCAGTTGGGCCAGAATGAAAAAGACATAACGGGTTTACGCGAGCAAGTTAAGAAAATTCCAGAACTGGAAAAGCAAGTTAAATCGCGCAACAACGACATTGTAGAGCTTCAATCGCGTGCCGGCAAAATTCCGGTGCTTGAAGCCAGCCTGGAAAAAAGCGAGCAGCGAATCAAAAAGCTTGGCGAGAAAGCATCGCATGCTGAATCATTGCAAAACGCTTTACAGGAAAAAGACACGCACATTGCTCAGTTGCGTAAACAGAGCGACAGAGTAATGAGTCTGGAATCATCATTGAAATCCAGAGATGCTCAGATCATAGAACTGGAGAAAGAAAAAACGCGCGCCACACAGCTGCAATCCAGGCTTAAGGAGAGTGAGGCAAAAATCACCGACCTGCAAAAACATGAAGCCAAAGTGGCTGATCAAAATAAATTGATAACCGATCTCACGCGCAAAAGTGACCAACAAGGGCAATCTATTAAAGCGCTTGAGTCAAGCAAAGCTGAACTTGAACGTTTGAAGGTCGCAGAGACTGATCAGCTGCAAAAAGTGAAGGCCGAGCTGAGCAAGGCGAAGCAGGCTGAAGCTGATTTGCCTAAAGTACGCGCTGAGCTTGATAAAGCCAAGCAAGCCGAAGTTGAGTTACCGAAAGTGCGTGCAGAATTAGATAAGGCAAAGCAGGCAGAAGCTGAGTTGCCTAAAGTACGCGCCGAGCTTGATAAAGCCAAGCAAGCGGAAGTTGAGTTACCGAAAGTGCGTGCAGAATTAGATAAGGCAAAGCAGGCTGAAGCCGAGTTGCCTAGAGTACGTGCTGAGCTTAATAAGGCGAAGCAAGCTGAAGTTGAGTTACCGAAAGTACGTGCTGAACTGAATAAGGCGAAACAGGCTGAAGCCGATTTGCCTAGGGTACGGGCCGAACTGGACAAGGCGAAACAGGCTGAAATTCAATTGCCTAAGGTGCGCGCCGAACTTAATAAGGCGAAGCAAGCCGAAGCAGAATTGCCACGGGTGCGTGAAGAACTTAATAAGGCCAAACAAGCAGAAGGTGAGTTACTCAAGGCTCGTGCTGAATTAGCAAAGGCCAAAGATGCACATTCGCAGTTGCAAAGTGTGCGTGCTGAACTTGATAAAGCAAAGCAGGCGGGAAGTGAGGCAGAAAGTGAGCTTAAATCCGCCAAAGCGCAATTGGTCACTTACCAGGAAACTGATAAGAAGTTAGTTGCCCGTGAATCTGAAATAACCAACCTGACCGCGCAGGTTTCTCGATTGGCTCAAATAGAATCCAGTGTCAAGGACAAAGACGCCCGATCGGCCAATCTTGAGTCTCAGCTGAAGAGTAAAGAGAGCGAAGTCGTGGCGTTGCGCAAAAACGTTGATCTGGTTAAGCAGCACGAAGCCAGTATTAAACAGCATGAGGCCAACAACGCGAAGCTTACAGCTGATATATCCAGACTGCGCTCAATCGAAAAAGATTTGGCGGATAAAGATATTCAAGTTAACAAGCTTAAGCAGCAAGTCAGTGAGCTCGATTCTTTAAAGTCAACATTGGCTGACAAGGAAAAAGCACTGTCGAAAAGCCAGGCAGAATTAAACCAGGCTGCAGCGGCTGAAAATCAATTACGTGACACCAGACAACAAGTTGCGCAATTGCAAGGTGAGAAACAAAAGCTCGAGTCTACGCAAGCTGATGCAGCTAAAGAACTTGCATCGTTGCGTGATCAACTGAAGAAAATCGGTGAACTTGAAAGTAGCTTAGCCAGTAAGCGCAATGAAATTGCTGAACTGACGAGCAAAACAAGTAAATTGCCCGAACTTGAAGCTGAGCTGGCACAAAGCAATAAGAATATCGCCCAACTTAAATCTGAAAATGCAAAGCTGGACGGCTTACAAAAATCCGTTGCGGATGCACAGGCAGATGCACGCAAGTTAAACGCCGAAATAGATCGACTTAAAACGGTTGAAAAGACGTTGAATGACACCAGAGCGCAATTGAGCGCAGCTCAAAGTGAATCGAAAAGTGTTGCTGCAGAACAGGCTAAATTGAAGAGCCAACTGGCAGACGCTCATTCTCGAGTGGAGAAAAATGATGCTCAAATAGCCAGATTGAATGCCGAGATCAAACAGATAGATACCTTACGGAAGTCCTTGGATGACAAGGAGCGAGAACTCGACAGGCTCAGAAAAGCAGCGGCGGAGCTGGAGCAAAGCCGGCTGAAAATCGATGCGCTAAGCAAGTCTTTGGGCAAAGCAGAAGAGCAGGCTGCATTTGCCAAAGAAAACGATTTGGAATTGCGACGCTTACGCAGTGAAATGCAATCACTGCAAAGTGAACGTGACCGCTCTGTTGCCAACATGAATTCGCTTGAAAAACGTATACAGCAGCAACAGGAGCAGATAGTAGCCAGTAAGCGGCTTCAGGATCGAATAAAAGATCTGGAGAGTCTTGAAGCCGATATAGTGCGTCGAGACCAACAAATTGCCGAGTTAAAGCAGCGCCTTGCTGATTTAAGAAATCAACCGCAGCCTGCTGCAGCGAAACCCAAGGCAACAAAATCGAGCTCATCGGTGGTGAGGCAACCGCTTTATGTTGCACCCAAAGAAAAAGATGATCTGAAAAAGATCAACGGTATCGGGCCTGTTATGGAGGGGATTCTGAACTCGCTTGGTATCACATCCTTCAAGCAGGTAGCCGAATTCAATGCCGATGATATTGCTAAAGTCACCGAAGCAATCGATGCGTTCCCGGGTCGAATTGAACGGGATAATTGGGTCGGCGGTGCTCAGGAGCAGTATCAGAAGAAGTATAAAAACAAAGCGGGCGCCTGATCGGCCCGCTGTATTACCTGATTGAAATTGTTATTTGGGCGAATTGGAAATAAGCGAGCAGGCCATGGCGATTGCCACGGCATGCGACCTGTTGCTGGCATTAAGCTTTTGTATGGTGTTGCGAATGTGAAACGAAACAGTGCTTTCGGTAATACCAACTATTTTCGCTGTTTCCCATGCGGTTTTACCTGCAGCAATCCAGTCCAGGCACTCTCGCTCTCTTGGGCTGAGTGCTTTTGTCTTGGACATTCCTTTTGTCTGGCGATCGCTGCAAGCTTTAACGGCTTCGTGAATACCCATTGCATGGAATTGCAGAAACCGTAGGTTGTCCTCAGCTTTAGCCTTGTATTTGCTGCTGTGTGCAACGTTCAGCATGCCTTGTTCTGCTCCAGCACCGTGTATGGGTATACAAACACCGTTGTGGATATTGTTGGCTTCGGCTTTTCGAAGCAGCTCCTTAAGCTGGTCGGAAGTTTTACCAGAATCAGTCGGTATGTCGTTCCAGCCAAACGGTGCAGTTCGATTCTTGCACTGTTTTTGTATCAACACTTCCAATTCTTTTAGTCCAGTTGCAGGTGTACTGACAAAGTTATCGGGAAAATGACTGAAGTCATGTTTGATATCGCCTATCGGAAAGTAACCGGCATAGGCAATGTAGTCATACCCAAGGCTTGAGCAATAATCAATGCAGCTTTGTTTTGTCTTATGCAGGCAATCGGCTGCGTCGTACTCGCTCAGACATTGAGCTTTAAGCTGAGGAAACACGTTACTTTGCCAATTTATCGCTTCTGCATAATCTGCATTCGTTGCCGATTCATTTAAAGAGTTTTGCATTACTGTTCGGCCACCGTATTTAGTTGCTTAACCGAATGGCGTTCAATAATTTCGGGTGAGAATCGCAATTGTGGTTGCTCGAACTCGTTTTTGTTTCTTTGGCTTTTACTTAAATTAAGCGCAAGTATTGCCGCTGAATGTCCCATTGCTTTAATGGGCTGAGAGATGCTGGTTAGTTGCGGGTGCACAGCCTGCGCTATTGCAGAATTATCAAAACCGATAATCGACATTTTGTTTGGAATATCAACGCCGGCAATGTGTAGTTCACTTATTGCTCCAGCAGCCATATCGTCATTGTGAGAAAAAATGGCTGTGAAGTTATCCCTTTTTTTTAAGATTTTTTTTGTAGCTGCCCGACCACTGTCTACGGTGTAGTCACCTTCGAAAATTGCATCAGCATCAAGCTTGATATTGTTTGCCGCTAACTCATCTTTGAATCCCTGCGCACGCTCAACGGAATCTTCCCTGTAGCTGGAGCCTTTGATCATCGCTATTTGCCTGTGCCCTTTTTTTAGCAGGTGTTCGGCGGCAAGTTGACCACCTTTGTAATGATCAAAGCTGACACATCGATCCTCGGCACCTTTTATTGTCTGGCCAATAATGACAGACGATGGGAATTCGGAGAACATCCTTCTGAGCAGGTCATCGTTGATTAATCCTGAAAGCAGAATGACGCTCTCAACCTGCCTGCTTGTTAAAGAATGCCAGGCTCGATTTTGTGTTTCGCTGCTGGTGGTGGAGGGTGTCGATCCCATGGCTTCCACCAGCGTGAAGTAACCATGCTGGTGTAATATTTTTGTTGTGATTTCCAGAATAGGACTGAAGTAGCTCGACGAAAATGTATCCGTTAACAGGCCAATGGTTCGTGATGATTGAGATGCCAGTGTGCGGGCCATTTCGTTGCGCTTGTAGCCGGTTTTAGCGATGGCATCGGTTACTTTGGCGCGTGTTGTCGATTCCACTTGCTCGGGGGTGTTGAGCGTTCGTGAAACTGTGGCGGTTGATACACCCGCTAGCTTTGCAACGTTTTCTAAGGTAGTCATGATCTTAATGTAAGCGCTTACATTAAGATTTTATAGTGATGAACAGGCTAAATCAAGCGAAACTAGGCTGATTCCAAGCGATTCAACGCCTTTTCTACATAATATTTGAATTAGGTCGTAGGTACAGCTGGGACGAGGGGATTGCGATTACCCACCATGGATGGGACTTACGTTAATCCCCCCGACCCGTGTTTGAAAAGGTTAGAGCTTGTTTATGTAGGCCACGACATCAAGAATCGCCTGCTCATTAGGCAGGGTGCCAGCCATGGCTCGCATGGTTGCGCCGTACTTGTCTTCTTTGTGCACACCGCGAGCACCAGATTGGAAGTTTTTGATTTGAGTAATCAGATACCAGTCAAATTGACCTTGCAGGCGAGGGGCATTGGCGGACTCTAAACCCATGCCGTCAGCGCCGTGGCATCCGGCACAAACAGCGTAGTAAGATTCGCCTTTAAATGCGTCGCCAGCCGCGTGTGCGGTCGCTGCGCTGAACATGCCAGCCGCTGCGATAATAGGGAGTATTGACTTGCGTAGTCGTGTGTTTAGCATTGCGTATTTCCTGTCATTTCGCCTGCGTGTAGGCGGTTGGGGGTAGCAACTTATGACCTTGCCTGTGGCAAATACAAGAGGTGCTAACGTATCAACTTGAATTCAACTCGGCGGTTTTTCTGTCTGCCTTCAACCGTATCGTTACTGGCAATGGGCCGGGCTGCACCGAAACCAATCGCGGAGAGTCTTTCACGATCTATACCAGCATCCGCGATAACGTCTATGCACGACTGAGCCCGCGATTGAGAGAGTGCTTTGTTGACCTCTGCAGAACCGTTGGTATCAGTGTAACCATGGGCTTCCAGCATAATGCCGGGGTACCGCTCAAGGACATTAGCGACTTCCAGCAAAATTTCTTTTGACCGGCCTGTTAGTTCCGCATTACCTTCATTAAACTGGATGCTGAAACCGGCATCCTGTATCAGCCTTTCAGCTGATTCCTCGACTGGCTGGTCGGGCGTCAAGGTAATGCTGGTTGCTTCCGATTCTCTTGTGTCTGTGGCCGTTGCAGGGCAGCCAGCGTTGTCCGTGTCACCCGCGATATCCGGGCAATTGTCCTGCGAATTGGCGATACCATCTCCATTGGTATCAGGCGGGCAACCGTTGTTGCCCTCAATGCCAGCAATAGTGGGGCATTGGTCATTTTCGTCGGCTAAACCGTCACCGTCCGAATCGACTGGTTCTGGCTCTGGCTCTGGTTCTGGCTCTGGTTCTGGCTCTGGTTCTGGCTCTGGTTCTGGTTCTGGTTCTGGCTCTGGACGTTCACTGTCCTGCGCATCACTGGCATCCGGCACATCGGCCTCCAAGGCCAACGACTCATCTTCAATTAATTCAACCTCTTCAATCAGTTCTGCGTCGCCCAGTGGAGCTGCAACGGCGGCCGCTGCACTTGGTGCGTCCTGACTTGGCGCGTCCTGACTTGGCGAGGCTGTGCCTTGCGCTGCGCTTTCGTTGTTGTCCTGCGCATACAAACAACCCTGATTTTCAATTGAACCAGGTTCGTTTACACATTGATCAATACTGTCGGCAATACCGTCGGCGTCAGAATCAATCGCGATGCCACCGGCGTCATCCCGAATGGCATCGAGATCGGCTTTGGGATTGTACAGGAAGTAGTACAACAACGCACCGAACAAAGCGATGACAGGAAGCGCGATATAAAACGCTTTGCGTTCCTCATCATTAGCAAAGCCAAGATTGTCCTTATCCATAGTCATGTTTACTGGATGGGTTGAATTCGTTTAATACACGCATACCGGTTGTGGGGTGTTGTATGCGTGAATAAACGACTGAGCTGATGCTCGTTACCGGCTAATTTTAGAAGCCCAGCTATCGGCAACGCGTTTCGCGGCATCGCGCCCACCAAGCCCAAAGGCCAGCGCTGCCGCCACTGCTACCGATGCTAACGTAAAGCCGAATGCCATGTTGACAATGTTGTCAGCCAGACCCATGGCTCTTAAGCCCATAGCCAACACCAAACCTAATATGGCCAAGCGAGCAATGTTAGCCAGTGCCGGGTTGCTTTTTGATAAGTGCTGGTGAGCCAGTGTGCCCAGAAAGTTGCCAATAACCAGAATAACGCCGCCCACCAAAATACCGCCACCGAACTCAAGCACTTTTGCCATGATGTTTGAAAGTACTTCTATGTTGAGTTTTTCAATAGCGGCGGTTGATGCGGCCAACATGGTAAAAAACATAATTGCACCACCGATTAACTTGGTTGGTGTGAACGATTCAGTGAACATACCCTGTATACCGAGCCGCTGAGGCATGCTATTGATGTTCATGCCTTCGAGAATGCCGGTCAGAATAAAAATCACAAAGCGTGCAACAAAGAAAGCAACGGCCAGGATAATGCCAGCGGCGATGATATTGGGTATGGCTGCCATGAGCTTGTGAATCATGGCAGTGGCAGGTTCTGATATCGCTTCTATATCAAGAATGCCCAGTGCAGCGACAGCGATAGGCAGCAGTATGGCGGCAAAGACAAATGCGCTTCCCAATTTGGACACTTTGAAGTCGGTGCTACCGGTTTTAATGGCCAGTTGCTGGTCGGCCTTATTCAGTGCAACACCAACCACTTCTGACACGAGCTTAGCCAAAATCCAACCCACGTATCCAACGATGCCAGCACCCAGTATATTAGGTATATAACCCAGGAATTGGTTGGCCATGTTTTTCAGTGGTTCAAGCACGTCTGTCAGGCCCATTGCACCGAGGGCGGCGATCAACACAAACAGCACAATGACGAAGTACACCAGTGTCGCTATAGGGGTAGCCAGATCAGTGATGGTGCCGTCTGCGGCCTCACGTCGCAGTGCACTGACTTTGCTCAACGCCTTGGTCACAATTTTGCGCACAATTTTCGCTATGATCATGCCAACAACTAATATGGCCAGAGCCACTAAAATGGGCCAAAGTTGTTTGCCCATTGGAATGGATTCCAGAAATGCTGGTGCGTTACTGGCCAGATTTGCTGCTGTATCATTCATGCTTTGCTCCCTGAGTAATTCTACGTATTCAGGCATAGTAGAAGTGAGCGCAAATAACGTGTGTAAACTCTTGTGCTTTTTTCTTTCCAGCCTAGCTTGCAAACGCGTGTTTACGGGAACTAAGCGTTATAAAACAAGGTATTAGCAAACTTTTATGTCTGAAAAATCACCAGCGATTATCAGTGAGGAATTGAAAGCCCGGGTGCAGTCGGTGCAGTTGGCTACTCTGGACAAAAATAACGAGCCGCATTGTGGCTATACACCGTTTATTTTTGATGGCAAGGACTTCATCGTGTTTGTCAGTCACCTGGCTATTCACACCAGAGATCTGCTGGCCAATCCCAGTTTAGGTGTGATGCTGATTGATGATGAGCAGGCTTCCAACAATCTGTTCGCGCGCCTGCGGTTGCGGTATCAATGTCAGGCGCAGGTCATTCCACCCGAAGACGACAGCTATACCCCTTTGCTGGATCGTTACCAGGAGTGTCACGGTAATGTGGTTACCGTGCTTCGGCAGCTGCCCGATTTTGTGTTGTTTCGCTTGGTACCACAGTCGGGCGAGTTAGTCGTCGGATTTGGTGGAGCCTATCGAATAGAAGGCGAGAACATGGATACATTTGTGCATATCAATGGTAGTTAGCACGATTATCGCCGAGTCATAAGTATATCTATGAGCACATTTAAACAGGCAAGAGCACAAACGCTGAAGGCGCTGGATATTATCGATAGCACACAATTAAACGTGTTCTTGCAGCGTGAATTACCCACTCGGGATAAATTACTTAACGATATAGACACGCTCGAAACACTACCACTGGATGATGCTGTTGTCGGCATGCAAGCCATACTGAACAAAGTACTGGACATTTATAACGATCCCTTCGCAAACTACATCAACCCTAAACAACATAAACGCTACACGCAGCGCCGTACCGGTGGGTTTGTTGGGATCGGGTTTAAGTTCCGCGTAACAAAGGATGCTTATCCTTACGTTATAGGCCCGTTACTGGGTGGCCCTTTAGAAAATGCCAACATAAAAACAGGCGATACCATCATCAAAATAGATGATGCTGATATTAAAGCCAAATCCTCGAGTGAAGTTTCTGCCTTATTAAAGGGTGAAGCAAACTCAATAGTGACGCTGCAACTGCTGCGTGACGATCAAATTCATGATCTTGAGGCCAGGCGACAGTCGGTGCAATTACACTATGCGCGCTCTGCGGTGCTTGCATCCAATATTGGATACATAAAAATAAGCCGCTTTGGTGGTAAAACACATGAGCGTGTTAAGTCGTTGTTGGAGGGGCTGTTAGCGCAAGGTGTTAAGGGCATTGTTGTTGATGTCCGGGATAACCCCGGTGGTTCCACTCGCGCCACGCGCAATATCATGTCACTGTTCGATGAAGCACCTTATGTTTTTTGCGAGCAGTATAAATCTGGCAAGGTGAAAAAATTGCCCAGAGAAGGGGAGACCCTAACGAATTTGCCGATGGTGGTTTTGGTCAACGAGCACAGCATGTCATCGTCGGAGATCTTAGCCGGTGCTCTGCAGGACTACAAACGCGCAACCATTATCGGTGCACCTACTTATGGCAAGGGCTTAATACAACGTGTTTTCCCACTGGCTGAACCCTTGGGTGGTGCAGTCAGAACCACCATTGCCATGTACGGTACACCCAGTCATCGCTTGCTTCATGGCCGTGGACTTGTGCCTGACATCTATGTACCAACGCCTGCACATCGTTTGTATCGCGAAACCGGATCCATCAATATCTCTGATCAGGCGCGAGCGTTTCGTCGGTCTTTATATCTTGAAGAACTCAAGGCCCATCACGGTGCAGACAAAGTGAAGCTGTTCGATCAGATGCCGGATACACAGTTGCAGCAGGCGCTATTTCATCTGGCTGGCTGATAACTCCGCTGGCTGTTACTTGTTGTCGCTTGTTGTCTTCAGATGTGAAATAGTAGGCAGATTAGCCCACCCCAGCTCTATCCCTCCATATTCAGCACTTTGCACTGCGGCCGCTAGCTTAAGCATGTAAGTGAATGATAGATCAGGAGAAAGGGATGGGGATTGGTACTATTTTGTTGATTGTGTTGGTGTTGTTACTGGCCTACGGTGTCATGGTCTATAACCGGCTGGTCACACACAAGAATCGCTTCGAGAATGCCTTTTCTCAAATAGACGTTCAACTACAACGTCGCTATGAATTAATTCCAAACTTGGTGGAAGTGGCAAATAAATACGTCGCACATGAAAAAGACACGCTAACAGAGGTCATCGAGGCCCGTAACCAAGCGTCCAAAGCGTGTAAGGAAGCTGCAGCTAATCCGGGTGAGTCTGGTTTGGTTGGTGCTCTGGCCAAAGCTGAGCAGTCGCTGGGTAACGCCATGGGAAAACTGAATCTGGTTGTGGAAGATTACCCAGAGCTCAAGGCTGATGAGACATTGCGCGACCTGCATGATGAGCTCACCAGCACCGAAAATCGCGTGTCTTATGCGCGGCAGGCTTACAGCGATGCTGTTATGCGATACAACACCGAGCGCGAACAGTTTCCAGCCGTGGTGGTGGCGAACACCTGCAACTTCAATGAAGCCGATTTGTTTGAAGCGGCCAATGATGAGATTCGTGAGCCAGTCAAAGTTAAGTTTGGTTGAATAACGCTCTAGCAACAGATCAACTTGATTATTAAGGCATAACGCGTCGGTTTCAGCATGAATTTTTTTGGTTCTCAGGACAACCGGAAAAAGCAGTCACTACTTTTGTTGGTGTGCTTTGTTGCAGCTATGCTTGCGATGGCTGCTGTAATTCATGTGGTGGCTGTTTTTATCAACGTACCCCTTTCGGGAAAGCTCGACTTTGGAAACCCACCAGGGCCGGCTAAGGCTTTTATTGTGCTTATCTGGCTGACGTGCCTGGCCGGCGGTTTTTTTCGCATTCTCGATGTAAAAGCTGGAGGCGCAGCATTGGCGCAACGCTTCGGTGCGACCGAAGTACAACCCAAAAGCCGGTTTCGTGAAGAAACCGAACTACTTAATATTGTGGATGAAATTGGTGTGGCCAGTGCGACAACGCCACCGCCGGTTTTTATTCTACACAGGGAAGATTCGATCAATGCCTTTGTGGTGGGTGGTTTCAAAGGCCGCGAAGCGCTGGTGGTATCACAAGGTGCTTTGGAAAAGCTGGACAGAGATCAGCTCAGTGCAGTCATTGCACATGAATACGGCCACATCACCCAAGGCGATATACCGGTGAATATGCGCTTGTTGGTTGCATTGAGTAGTTTGAATGCGATTGACGAGGTGGGCAAGCTTCTGATGGTACGTAGCCGTGAAGGTGAATTGTTCGCACAACCCGGAGTGGTTGTAGGGATAGTGTTGCGAGCGCTGGGTTCCATCGGTGTGTTTTTTGGTCACGTAATTCGATCGGCGTTTTCTCGGCAACGTGAATTTTTGGCAGATGCGTGTGCGGTGCAGTTTACTCGAAACCCCGAGTCGGTCGCATCGGCTTTAACTGACATTCGCAATGACGTGACCGACGCTGCCATTCACGGCGTGCATGCAGAAGAAATCACCCATTTGTGTTTTCAAGCCGGTGATGTAACACGATGGTACAAACAATTTTTTGCCACTCATCCGCCAGTGCAGAAACGCATTGATGCCATAGACCCTCACTATGCTGCCAAAGCCCGCGCTAAAAAACGCCGTTCCGATCACTCAGATAAACCCAAGGTGAAGCAGGGTGGTTCTGCTGCCAGTAACGTGACAAACATTAATGTTGGTAACGGTACTACAGCGCTGCAATTTGCTCAGGCCCCAGAGGTTTCAAACTCGTCGCTTGCGCAAACGTTGTCACCAACGGGCGGCATCGGTGTGCTTTCCGATAAAGCGGCAATGATGATCAGCGATCCAAGTTCGTGTCTGGCTGTGTTGCATGCCATCTTTGTTAGTGATGATCGCAGCAATAGCAAAGCTTATTACGAAGCCATAGCCTTTGCTTACAATAAAGTGTTTGCACATTCTGTTAAAGATATTGCCGAATCCATACCCAAAGCATTGGCGACAGAGCAATTGGCTATTATCGAACATGCCACCGCGCAGCTACGTCATTCGATAAAGCTTGAGAACCGTCAGCGCCTGCTCAAATCCCTGGAAAAGCTGCTGGTGGTTGAAGGTGAATTCACGCTGATGAATTACGCCACTTTGCAATTGGTCAGGCGCAAACTGGACGCTGAATTCCCGGTACTGGAAACTAAAGTAGGCATTACCACTGACACAAACGCAGGCAGCAACGCAGAAGAGCAAGTGGACAATGCGCCTGCGCAGGGAATGAAAGTAAAAACCTTTGACAAAATGGGTGAGGAGTTTGCGTTACTGTTGTCGTTGATGGTCGAATCATCGGGTAACTCAGGCGAGAGAATCGACGAGCAATACAAAATAGCGCTGGCTTGCTATACCAAGCACCATCACCCTAGAAGGTTGTCGAATGAGCCAGGTATTGTTAAAGAGCTTGAAGCGGCGTTTCAAACCTTGTATGTACAACCGAAGGCAATCAGAGAGTCTTTTGTACAGCACTGCCTGGACATTGCCCAGGCAGATCATCATATTGCCAAAGAGGAACACGCTTTGCTGAACTTGTTTGCCGCATCGCTCAATTGCGAATTGCAGATTCCAGTCAAACGGGCAGCGTAAACCGAGCGTTATCATTGGCTTGACCGGCTTATCTGCTCAAGCGCGTTATAGTTGGCAGCTTTTTACTTGAGTTCGTTTTACTTTAATTCGTGTTACTTAAGAACGTTCGGCCAGTTTTTATCGCCTTCAGTAATATAGTTGTCAATATCGTCAAGCCATATCTGTCGGTACTTTTTATTGATGTTCAAATAGAGCTTGCCATCAGCAATGTGATATTGCAGTGGGTCTGCTTTGGCCGTTTGTCCAACACCCACAGCGTAGGCGCAGTAGCCACCGTATTGAGGCGCGTATTTTTCGGGTTCCGCTTCAAATGCCTCCAGGTTTTCCTTGCTGGAAAATAACCAGTCAGCGCCCATGTATTCGGTTTTAAAGGTACTTTTACCTTTCACCGGTACACCATCTCCCTGAAAATAAGAAACGACGTCATAGCCGCTGGCAGCCTTGGAGTTCAGAAATGATGTATAGATTGGGTCTTTGGCCGCATGAGCAAATGGCGAGACCAGCAATAATGTGAGCAGAAACGCAATCTGCCGTATGTGTCGCACGAATAGTCTTTGTGTAGCCATAGTCAAACCTCATTTTTAGGTTAATTGTTAAAGAGCTTAGTTACTCGCCGATAACAGAAGTTCCAAGCAACCAAGTTCACGAAACATCCATTTGGGGACTGAGCCCTAGACATATGCTGTTTAATGCGCACAGCTTCATATTTATATTTTTGCCCATTACGCTGCTGGTGTATCACTGGCTCAGCACGCGTACGCAGGCACACTACGCGCTGTGTTCCCTGATCGTTGCATCGCTGGTTTTTTATGGCTGGTGGGAACCGCGCTACTTGTTGTTAATTCTGGTATCGGTCGGATTCAATTTTGCTCTGTCTGAATGCATGAATCGCACCGCCGGAAATGAACGACTCATACGCCGGTGTTATTTGCTCATTGGCGTTGCGGCTAACCTGGGTGCGTTGGTGTGGTTTAAGTACGCACACTTTTTAATAGACACCAGTAATGCGGTTGCCGGTACTCAATGGCATGTCGAAAAAGTTATACTGCCTTTAGCCATTTCGTTTTTCACCTTTCAACAGATTGCTTTTCTGGTAGACACCTACCGATCAGAAACCCGTGAGCGCAGCTTACTGCGTTACGCCTTGTTCGTGACATTTTTTCCGCAATTGATTGCCGGCCCTATAGTGCATCATAAAGAAATGTTACCGCAGTTTGCGCAAAATCTGAGTGGTATCAAACTTCAAAATCTCATTATTGGCGGTACGATATTTTTTCTTGGCTTGTTTAAGAAAGTCATTATTGCTGATGGGGTATCGCCTTACAGCGATACCGTGTTTGCTATGGCGGCAGCCGGAGAAACATTGACGTTTCTGGAAAGCTGGACCGGTGCTTTGGCGTACAGCATTCAATTGTATTTTGATTTCTCTGGTTACTCGGACATGGCGTTGGGCTTAGCGCGTATGTTCGGCGTTCGTTTGCCGCTCAATTTTAACTCGCCGTATAAAGCGCACAGCATCATCGATTTCTGGCGCCGGTGGCACATGACATTGTCACGATTTCTGCGCGACTATCTGTACTTTTCATTGGGCGGTAATCAACGTGGCGCAGCAAGAACCTACACCAACTTAATGATCGTGATGTTGTTGGGAGGCTTGTGGCATGGTGCAGGCTGGACCTTTGTGATCTGGGGAGCGTTGCATGGGAGCTATCTGCTGGTGAATCATGCCTGGCGTATGTTTATGCAAGGCAGGGCAGTACCATCTACTGATGCGGCTGGATTCAAACAGCGTGCACTGTTCTGGTTAGGACGTACAGCATCGCATGCATTAACGCTTGTCGCTGTGGTGGTGGCCTGGGTTATCTTCCGGGCAGAAAATATGGATGTTGCGGGCAGGGTATTGGCCGGTATGGCAGGCATGAACGGTGTTGCATTGCCAGTGGAGTGGTTAAACAATCACGCCTCACTTGCCAGCACACTGGCCGGCTTCGGTGTTCAATTTCAGCCGCTTGCGTACATGGGACCTTTGTTCACACCATTGCGTGATATGGCGGTACTCACTGGCGCACAAATGCAGGTGGATTCGGTTGGCACCATCACCGCCTTTGTATCGTTGGCAGTACCTATTGCCATTGCGCTGTTTTGGCCAAACACCCAGCAAATCATGCAGCGATTCGACCCGACGGTGGGTGCGGTAGTTAAAGGTGGCATACCTACCGCGTTAGCGTGGCGCATTAACGTCCCGTTTGCCGTTCTCAGTGCTTTGATCGCAGCGTATGCCTGTTTTGGTAGCTCGGTTGCCAGCCAGTTTCTTTATTTTCAGTTCTGATCATGGGCGATTCAAACGCACAACAAACACCGCGGTCGGTTCATCATAAAAAGGACGACGCACCAACAACGCATTCGGCCACCAGGCACGAAAAGCGTTTTGCGCAATGGTTTTGTGTGTTTTTTGTTTGTTTTGGTTCGGTGGTCTTTGTGTTCAAACGTACCGATCTGTTCCCGTGGGTAGGTAGCTGCAATGCAGCTGGCTACGACGCTGAACACTACCTGGCGTATTGTCACAGCACGCGTTATGGGGACTACGAGCACTACGCTTTGTACAATGCTACCGAGCCACGAGCAGTGGATGCGTTGAAGCAAGCCAGCGTTCTGTTTTTGGGCAACAGCAACACCCAATACGCGTTTTCGACAAAACCGGTCAGCGATTATTTTGAGCGCAAGCAGCTCACTCACTACGTGATGGGCTTCGGGCAGGGTGCGCAGAGTCCGGTGGCGCAATCGGTCATAGAAAAACATCAACTTCGTCCGCAAATGATTGTCGCCAATATCGATCCGTTTTTCTCTACCGAGACTAATGGCACTTTTACACGGGTGCTGGAAGGCGGGGGCAAGTTAAAAACAGAGTTTGAACGCAAACGTCAATTACAGCGATGGCAGGCCCGGATTTGCGCCGAATCTGACAGTCGCTGGCAGCGATGGTTGTGTCGTGGAAGCGCCGAAACCATTTACCGTTCGAGAGCAAACGGGCACTGGCTCACTGACTACTATCGTGACAATCAGCGTTTACCGGTTTCAGAATCAGATGATTTATTGAGTCAGTTGTCAGCGGCGCAAATTGCCGCCAATGAGTTTATTAAACGCACCAATGTTTCGCGTAACTGTGTCGTTTTAACCGTTACGCCACGCACCGGCACGCCGCTTAAATTTGCTCAGGCGCTGGCGGATCGTTTGCAATTGCCCTTGGTGACACCGCAACTGGATAGCCTGCTGACCATAGATCATTCGCATCTGGACAAAGACAGCGCCATGCGATGGTCGAGCGCCTTTATTGAAGGCTTTGATCAGTATGTTGATGCTTGTATTGGTAGTGCCACGGTGGTAACGGCAAATACTGCCGATAACTAAACTACCGTTTAAAACCCATTGCGCGAAACACATCCAGAGCCAAGTCTGGCCGGTCTGTGATGATGCCGTCCGCACCTCTTTTTAACAGCGCCTGCATTTTCTTTTTATCGTTTATTGTCCAGTACATTATGTGGCAGTGTCGAGCGTGTGCTTTTTGAATCAGTCTTTTACCGGACAATTGAATTCCCCAATAACTTTGTGGGATTTGCAGTAGTTGATAAGACTCACTGGCAGTGCGTGCAAATCCAAACACCATGCGGGCAACTTCCTGTCTTGATGCTGCCGTACTGACGTCAGGTGCCAATTGTCGAAATTGTTTAATAACCCCTTCGTGAAAACTGCCCACATTGATCCATTGATGGCTTGATTGTTCAGCGCTTGAATCAGCCAGTGCACTTGAACTGTGCTGTACGCTGGCGTTGTTGCGGTGGTGATGTTGCTTAATCGATTTTGCAACAGCTGTTGCCGCTTGCGGGTCGTTATCTTTTATGTCGATGTTGATGCCCACATTGGGGTATTGCTCAAACAATTCGTCCAGCGTTAATAAGGTTTGCTTTGTACCTGCGTATGAGTTGCCATTGATATCTTTAAACTGGTCACTGGCGTCCAGTTTTTTCAACGCATGGCACGTTTGCTGGCGTACCGGGCCGGTACCGTTGGTGGTTCGATGTAATGTTTCATCGTGAAACACCATTACCACGTTGTCTTTGCTGAGTCTGACATCAGTTTCCAGCACGTCACATTGGTAATGCAAGGCCAGGTCGAACGCTGCTATGGTGTTTTCAGGCGCAAGCACAGTTGTACCCCGATGGGCAAACATGCGTGGGGAACCTGCGATCAAATTGTCTGGCATGTAATATGTGTCTATTATTGTCGATTAAGCTTAATGAAAGAGCATAGCAATGAGTTCAAACACAAGGTCAACCTTATTTCTCATATTGCTGGCATTACCTTTGGCATTTGTTGCTGGCATTGCTGCCATGGCCTTGCTGGCGCGCACTGGTGTTGTGTCGGTTCACACCGCTTACGGCGACTATGCCAAGTCAATGGGCACGCCCAACGAAAACTTATCCATTGAGGCCAGCTCCAAAGACGGCGCACTTAACGCTGCAAACAATCAACAACGACAGACCGTTCCCGGGCAGTTGGCGTTAATCAATGAACGTCTGGACGAACTTGAGCAACAGTTGCGTGCGTCCACCAATCAAACCGATTTAACCCGCGCGCAAACCGATAAAAAGCTCGACGAACTCACTCGCCAGCTGGAGCAAAACATAGCCTCCACAGAAGCGCTAAGCGCAACCCAGAATGACGGTAATGCCATAGCCACAGGTGAACAAAGTGTCGGGTTCAATGGCGGGTTTGGTAATCGTGGCTTTGGTCAAGCCGATGCGCAACAACAGTACGATAGTTTGATACTCGCCGGTGTCGATCCCTATCTGGCGCAGGAAATTCAACAACGCAGCGACCAATGGTCATTGCAGCGTCTGGAACTCATCGATCAGGCAACGCGTGAAGGCTGGCGCGAATCGGAACAGTTCGATGAACGTTTGCAGGCACTGCGCGACGCCCGTCCTGATATCCGGGCCGAGTTAGGCGATACCGACTACGATCGTTATTTGTACGCCTCAGGCGACAGTAATCGGGTCGCGGTATCGAGCATTATTAACGGCTCCGCGGCTCAGCAGTCGGGACTGCAAAATGGCGATGTCGTGGTTAGCTATGCCAACAACCGTGTGTTTGGTACACGCGAATTGCAGCGCGCCACAAGAGACGGGCAGCGGGGCGAGTCGGTGCAAGTTGAAGTGTTGCGCAATGGCCAAGTGATCACAGTGGACGTACCGCGCGGGCCATTGGGTGTGACCTTAACCGGCTCACGTGTTGACCCGGCTCAGTAATGTTCATTCAACAGTGCAAGGTCTTTTGCTATGCGCTACAACAGCTGCAAATGCATGTGAGCCATTAGCGTCTCACCCGGTTGCAACGTGGCGACCCCAGCATCCACACCTTTTGCTTGCAAATTGAATCCATCGTTGGCATTGGTAACCGGTTCAACAGCAAAGTAGTCTGCATCGGGGTTAAACAACACAAGGTGCTGACAGTTATTTGATGCCTGCATGTGTAGTTCGATATTGGCATCAGGCCAGGCAATGACGGCAGGGGAGCGAAAGCCTGACAAACAATGATCAATACGTTGCGCTGCATCCAGCATCTTTGCCGCTTTAAAATCCAGAAATTCGGGCAGTGCAACAGGTGCTCCGGTGGGCAGGCAATCTCCGTCGGTATCGGGATACACACCCTCAGCCGGTATCAAGAGCTGTGCATTTGCACCGGCGATGTGCCTGCAAAAATACGGGTGCCATCCCATACCGGCTGGCATGGCCGTGTCGCCGGTGTTGGTTAATGTCATTTCGCTTTTCAAGGTAAGTTCGGTTAGTTCGTAGCTGACCTGCGCTTGCATAGACCATGGCCAGTTAACCTCGCCGTGCAGCCGCGTATCGTACTGTGCGCTCACCTTGCTTGCAGAACGCTCAGTGACTGCCCATGGTCGCTTTCTGAGCGCACCGTGGATAGCGTGGTTTTTTGCATTATCCAGTGCTATCCGCGCACCTCCAAACCCAAACTGGCCGTCTTTGATGCGGTTTGAGTAGGGCAGCATATGGAAATTGGCGGCTGTTAACGGTGCATCAGGTGCGCTGCAATCAGGCATAAGGTGTTGCCACTGACCATCAACCCGTATCTGACACAGTTGGGTTTGTAACCCGGACGCAGGCTGTAGCTTGATTCTCCATCGCTCGGACTGTAGTTCCACAGTAGATTCGTTTGTGTCGGTTTGTTGCATTGATCGTTGGTCCTGGGTTTGGCAGGTTACGCGAATTACCCGTCGCACATTTGCAGAGCACTTTGCGGAGCACATGGGCGGTCCTTCCTGGGCGCCGTGAATGTCAGCTTGGTAAATTGACGGTTGTTATGACCGTCAATTGTTGCACGCTGGCATGGAGGACTCTACACTCTTAATAGTGAGTGCGAAACCCACTGTTGGCGCCTCCATTTTTGATTATCCGTATTTTTTGTTTATCCATGATTTGTTAATCCATGACAAGGGAAGCTTTTTTTCGTGAATGCTAAATTCTTGACCAGCGCGTCTGCGCTCGTGTTGTTAACGACGGCCTTGTATGCGGCCAACTCGTTTGCCCAGTCATCGGGTCTTAAGCTCGGCGGGGATGCACCTGCAGCGCCTAAGATCGATTTAGGCGCAGCACCTGCAGCGCCAAAACCGCAAGCTCAGGCGACACCTGGCACAGCATCGAATGCAGGCAACGCCAACGTGGTCACCAACGGCGCCTGGCAAGTGAGCTGTGCGGCCGGTGCTGATTGCGCTATGGCGCAAATCGGAAAAGACAACACGGGTACGCCAATACTGGAAATGGTGGTACGCAAGCTGGAAGCACCGTTAGAAGCCGAAGGTCGTACGGCCATTGCCGTCGTCGACTTTATTACACCGTTGGGCGTGGTGTTAACGTCTGGGCTTGAGTTAAAAATTGATAGTGGCAAAGGTGAAGCTGCGCCGTTTCAGATTTGTACCGAGCAGGGTTGCCTGGTACGCGAGCCGGTTGATCAGGGTTTAATCGATCGCTTGAAAAAGGGCAACGCGGCATCGGTGTCGGTGGTCGCTGCCAATCAGGGCGAAGTGACCGCCAACATATCTTTAAGCGGGTTCACCAAGTCGTATAACTCACTACGCTAGGCTGCTGCTATTCCAATGAAATCAATCGCTCTGGTTGGCGGAAGCGGTGGCATTGGTGCTGCGCTGATTGCACAGCTGTGTGAACGCGACGACGTATCCGTTATTCATGCAACCTATTTTAAGTCACCCGCATCAAGTTCGCTGGGTAGCATTGGACAATTTGGAACAAACACCGAAGTCCAATGGTCGTGCGTCGATATCACCGATGAGCAAAGCGTACAACAATGGCTTGCCGGCATACCCACAATCGATTGGTTGATTAACTGTGCAGGCTTTTTGCACGACACGCAAACCCGGCCAGAAAAATCAGTATCTCAGCTGCAAACAGCTAATTTTGAGAAAAACATGCAGATTAATTGTTTGCCGAATCTGCTGTTGGCAAAACACGCCGGCGACACATTAAAGCGCGCCGAAAAAGGCGTTTTCGCCGCCATTACAGCTAAGGTAGGCAGCATAGAAGACAACCGTCTGGGAGGCTGGTACAGCTACCGAGCGTCAAAGGCTGCCGCAAACATGGTGCTAAAGTCATTATCAATTGAGTGGCAGCGCTCCGCCCCCAATGTGCGAGTCGTGGCCTTACACCCTGGTACCACAGCAACGAAGCTTTCCGCACCGTTTCAATCTGGGGTAAAGCCTGAAAAATTATTCAGTACGGATAAAACCGCCGCACTGTTATTGGCACAACTCGACCAACTGCATGATCATGCTAGCGGTCGGTTTGTCGCATACGATGGAGAGGAACTACCGTGGTAGTTGGATCGAATCGGTTTGGGTCTTGAACATCAGATACTTTTTTGTTTGGCCCGGATATTTTTTTAACACGCTGGTTGGTATCGAAGTCGTACAGTGATTTGTCGAGCAAGTGCGATGGCGATACATTGCGCACAGCATTCATCATAGAAGCAACGCGCATAGGGTCAGTTTGTTCCCACTGCGCAATCATCGCTTTCATATTTTGTCTTTGCAAATTGGGTTGCGAGCCGCACAAGGTGCAGGGGATGATCGGGTAGTTTCTTACTTTTGCATGAGCAGCCAAGTCTCGCTCTCGGCAATACACCAACGGCCTGATAACAATGTTGCGCCCGTTGTCGGCATGCAATTTAGCTGGCATTGTTTTGATACTGCCACCGTGAAAAAGATTCAGCAACAGCGTTTCCATGACGTCGTCGCCGTGATGACCCAATGCAATTTTGTCAGCACCCAGTTCATCGGCCGTCTTGTACAAGATGCCGCGCCGCAAGCGAGAACACAGTCCACAGGTTGTTTGTCCGGCAGGGATTTTTTCTTTAACGATGCTGTAGGTATCTTCTTCGACAATCCGAAACGGCAGGTTTAAGGCGGTTAAATACTCGGGTAACACGTGTTCGGGAAACCCTGGCTGTTTTTGATCGAGATTAACGGCCACCAGTTCAAAGTTAATTGGGGCAACACGCTGCATGTGCAGCAGCATATCGAGCATGACGTAACTGTCTTTGCCACCTGACAAGCAAACCATGACCCGATCGCCGTCGTCGATCATATTAAAGTCGGTCAGGGCTTTGCCGGTTTCGCGTTGGAGCTTGCGCCGGCGTTTTTCGTCGTCGGCCTGTAGGGGAGCAGTGGTTAACACAGCAAGTATTAGGTTTTTAAATGACGACATATTGTACCACTACAGCTCCGCTGGCACCTTTTAGAGGCAAGTTCATCGGTTAGGCGCTGTTCAACGACTGATTGCGGAATTCTTGTGCTGGTTTTTTATCGTTCTAGGCTGGCTTAATTAAAAAAACGCGAACAAATCCCCTAAATGGGGGTAGCGCTTTGGGTTCTCCGTATTTATACTGGACTTAATCTGTAAGGCAGGAGATGTATAGGCCTATGAAGATTCTCATTCTTGACGATCACACTTTGTTCCGGGAAGGAATGAAGCTGCTGCTCACCGGTCTTTCCGAAGACCTCATTATCCACGATTGCGAAACCATGCAGGCCGCCTTAGCTGCAGTCGAGGCCAATCAGTACGATCTGGTTCTGCTCGATTTAAACCTGGCAGATACTGAAGGTCTGGACACGTTGTATGTGGTGAAGGAAAAGCTTGCAGACACTCCCATTATTGTGTTGTCGGCCGAGCAAGATCCGCCAACAATTTATAAAGCGGTGGAACAGGGCGCAATGGGATTTATCACCAAGTGTGCAACGCATCAGGAATTGCTTGCAGCCATTAAGCTTATTTTGGCGGGCGGAATTTTTCTGCCAAGGGAAGTCACATCGGCGCAATCGGTGGTTAGCAGTAAACCAAACGCACGCAACGCCGAGTCCGACATACTCAATGCTTTGTCTGATCGGCAAAAAGAAGTGCTGAAGTATTTGCTGCAGGGAAAACCGAACAAAACGATTTCAGCAAACTTGCATATTTCCGAGAACACGGTCAAGGCGCACTTGTCGGCGATCTTTCGTGCACTGGGTGCCAGAAACCGAACCGAAGCGGTGTACTTTGCAGCACGTGCGGGCGTCCCTCTGGACTAGTTAGTTATAACGATCAATTTACTACAATAAAACTATAACGTTATCCAGCACCGCTTGTCGGATGATTCGTAAATCGCGTGTTCTATCTCGCGATTAACAAGATAACTTTCGGCATCGTTGTACAGTGCGTCCCCGTACAGCAAATGATCAACGATGTGGCGGTTCGTGTTAAACACGCAATCGCCACCGAAGCTCATTTGTGTTTGATCACTTTTGTCTTTCAAGCCGCTTTTATTATCAAAAGCCCATCCATAGTGATGCTGCTGCGCTGCGTTGCTACCATGTTCGCGAAAAAACAGCCGGCCATCGCCATCGAGTGTCAGTGTGCCATTGCTGCCCTCAAGGCGCATTTCGCCCATGGTTAACCGAGGGTTTTGCGTTGCATGGTCGCTAAGGCGGTTTGCATTAAACACACCTCGCATACCCGATGTGAATTCCATGATAACCAAACCGGCATCCTCACCGGCTATAACGGGATTTAACTTTTGTAGCCGTGCAAACAGTCCTTTTATGTCACCGAACAAGAATCGGAACACATCAATGAAGTGCACACCGGTTTCCTGAATTAAAAACCGTGGCTGTGTTTGAAAGTAGGGTTGGCGTTCCAGATAGGCATTGTCGCCCTGTCCATCGCCGGGTCTGAAATCGAAATTAACTTCATAGATGTCGCCCAGTTGTTTGCTGTCAATCACGTTCTTTATGGCTTGGTACCAGGGTTGAAAACGAAAATTCTCATGCACGATAACCCGTCCACCAACGGCCTTAATGTGTGCAACGGTGTCCCTCGCTTCATCAACCGACGCACAGAATGGTTTTTGACAAATAACGGTTTTATGCGCCGCAAGACATTGTCGAATTAACGCCGCATGTGCGCTTGGCGGGGCGACGATATCAATAACATCGGCGTGACTTTTTTCCAGCAGAACACTGACGTTGTCATACAAAGCATCGACGTTAAAATTTTTCGCCAAAGCACGAGCCTGAGGCATATCAAGACTGGTTAAACCCACAACGTGGACATCCGCCATGCGCTGCCAGGCCTGCAGATGGAACTGGCTAAAGTAGCCCGTGCCGATCATGGCAACCCGCAGTGGACTATTTAGTGGCTCGCGACCCTGCGACTGATGATCATTTGGTTTGCTATTGGTTTTTGACATGGCTGAACATGACTGCCTGTGCTTAAGGGTAACTCTCAATACTGGCCGGTTTGTCCCAGTTTTGTGGAGCAGTACCGGCCACGCGCAGATAACCTTGGCAGGTATTGTGGCTGCCGATTGGGTCGCGACAACCTCAGATTATGCTACCTGGCGCACCTTTAGTGTGGTTAGACCCATAATCAGAGCACATAGAAGCGACTTCAAGTGCCATTTCAAGCCCTGGTAGGCTAATAATGTCTGGTATCAACTCTGTATTTTTGCTGGCGCTAGTTGCGCAGACACGCTCTGTCACTATATAACCACCAGTAGGGTCCGGTATGATTTTACGACGTTCATTGATCGCCGTATTACCCAGATTAGGAGAACTTAATGAACACAACAGCTGACGTGGACAAAAAGGAGCTGGTCGAAAGCGACCGGAAGCACATGTGGCATCACCTGACGCCGCACAAGCCGTTGGAAGTAAAAGATCCAATGGTGATTGTTAAAGGCAAGGGCATGCGTGTCTGGGATGCAAAAGGCAAAGAGCATCTGGATGCTGTTTCGGGTGCGGTCTGGACCGTCAATGTTGGCTACGGCAGGGAAAGCATTGCCAACGCAGTGCGAGACCAGTTGGTAGAAATGTGTTATTTCGCGGGCTCTGCAGGCAATGTTCCCGGTATCAAATTCGCTGAAAAGCTGATATCAAAAATGCCCGGCATGAGTCGAGTTTATTATTCTAATTCGGGTTCTGAAGCCAACGAAAAAGCGTATAAGATCGTTCGCCAGATTGCCGCAAAAAACGGCGGTAAAAAACACAAAATTCTTTACCGCGACCGTGACTACCACGGGACCACCATCACCGCGTTGAGTTCGTCAGGACAAATTGAGCGAAAAGCCCAATACGGACCTTACACCCCAGGCTTTGTTGAAGTGCCGCATTGTTGCCAATACCGTTGTCAGTTTGATGATGAAACCAATTACGGTGTTAAAGCCGCGCAGGAAATAGAAAAAGTGATTCTGGCCGAGGGCCCTGACACCGTTGGTGCGTTGGTGCTCGAACCCATCACTGCCGGTGGCGGTGTGATTACCCCACCTGAGGGCTACTTTGAAACGGTGCAGGAAATTTGCAAGAAGTACAACGTGCTGTTGCACATTGATGAGGTGGTCTGCGGCTTGGGTCGAACCGGTACCTGGTTCGGTTATCAGCATTACGGCATCAAACCCGATATCGTCACCATGGCCAAAGGTGTTGCCAGTGGTTATGCGGCTATATCGTGCACGGTTACCACAGAAGAAGTGTTTAACCAGTTTAAAGACGGTGATGATCACATGGGTTACTTTCGTGATATCAGCACATTCGGTGGTTGCGCGGCGGGCCCTGCTGCAGCGCTCGAGAACATGCGCATCATTGAAGAAGAAAATCTGCTGGAAAACGTCACTGAAATGGGTGAGTACTTACTTGAGAAACTGCGCGGTTTGCAGAACAAGTACAAGGTCATTGGCGATGTCAGGGGCAAGGGTCTGTTCTGTGGCATGGAGCTGGTGCTTGATCGTAAAACCAAAGAACCTGCACCAGAGAGCATGCTGGTCCAGATAGCCGCAGACTGCATGGAGCAGGGGGTTATTATCGGGCGCACCAACCGCAGTCTCGATGGCCTGAATAACACTATTTGCCTCAGCCCGGCGCTAATCTGCACGCCAGAAGACCTCGATGAGGTGGTAGATGCAATCGACGGAGCTTTGTCGCGCCACGGTGTGCTCTAGCGGCTTTTGGATAACCCCTAAGGGCAATTTGGTGGAAATAGGCGGCTAAATGGCGTTACATAGTCACTAATTGTTACTCACTGCATCGGCTGCGTGCCAGGTGCGTCCTGAATAGAAAAGAACCGGCATGTCCGGTTCTTTTTTTGCATTGAATTTGTGATTGAAGGCCGAGCGCCCGGCACGAGCCGTTGTGCGCTGAATCAAGAACGACTGCGAATCTGCTATATAAACTAGCTGTCGAGCCAATCTCGCCAAGGCGTTTGGCGCCAATTATTTTTTACGTTGAGAAATCATCAAGATGAAAGTTTTAGTGTTAGGTGGTAATGGATTTATCGGGTCGCATATTTTGGACAAGCTGCTGGCCGATGGCCATCAAGTCAGAGTGTATGACCGGGCACCTGAACACTTCCGCGCGCCTAACCCCAAAATAGATTATCGGGTAGGTAGTTTTGACGACCAAATCAGTATCGCCGAGGCACTTGTCGGCATTGACGTTGTTGTTCATTCCATCAGCACAACAGTGCCATCCACTTCCATGCTAGACCCGGTTGCAGATATTCGAGAGAACTTGATCGGCACCGTTAACTTGCTGGGCTTAATGGAAGCGCAAAAGGTGAAGAAAGTGGTTTACCTGTCCTCTGGTGGAACGGTTTATGGTATCCCGGATGTTTCACCGATTGTGGAAGAACACCCATTGCGCCCCATCAGTCCTTATGGTCTGGTTAAGGTGGCCATAGAAAACTACATTTACATGCGCCACAAAAATAATGGCTTGGAGTACACCATATTGCGAGTATCTAACCCGTATGGTCCTCGACAAGGGCACGGTGGTGTGCAGGGTGTTATCGGTACTTATCTTTTTAAAGCATCACAGGGCGAACCCTTACAAGTATGGGGTGATGGCAGTGTTATCCGGGACTTTATCTACATTGAAGATTTGGCCAGTTTGATCGCCATGAGCGCAACTGAAAACGTGGACGGTATTTTTAATGCCGGTGTTGGATATGGTTTGTCCATTGCGGACATCATTAACAAGATAAAAAATGATATCGCACCAGATGTTGAAATCAATTATCAGGAGTCACGTGGATTCGATGTACCGGCTGTTGTGCTGGACAATACGAAAGTGACTAAAGCCTTGTCATGGAAGCCGGAAACCGATTTCGATACTGGTATCGAAAAAACATGGGAATGGATTAAAGAATATAACGCTCAACAACCGGGATAGTTGTTAAGCAAGAATACGAAAACGCTGCACTGAGTAGCCGCTTTTTGTTTCAGGTACTAAAGCTGCCAGAGGAGGACGGCTTTATTGCATGGGTTTGATTGTTTAAATCTGATAGTACAAAAAAGAAAGGCTGCCTCGCAAAAGGCAGCCTTTTTTATTGATGCCCGGTTAAAAGGGCAACTTACTGGTTTAGTTCTTTAGTTTTGCTTGGGTGCGCTTATTGCGCCAAACCTTGAAGCTTCTCCATCATTGGGCCCATAACGCCACCCAACACATCGCCAACACCTTCTTTGTTCAGAACAGTGTCTGCAAGTGGAGTCAGTTTGGCAACACCGCTGCTAACCACTTTGTTCAGTGGGCCGCGCGCTGCTTCTGGAACCGCATCGAATTCGCCGATAACACCTTCAAGGCTACCTGAGATTTCTTCAAGCTGCGGTAGGGCAGCAGTAGCAGTATCGGCATCACTGACACCGCCAAGCACTGCACCGGCTGAACCGAATATGCCACCAAATTTGCGGCTTATTGCACCGAGGCTAAACGCGCTTCTGTCAATGGCAGGAGCTGCTTCTGCTTCTTCGGCAGCAGCATCAGTCTCGGCAGCAGCTTCTTCAGTAGCAGCTTCACCTTCAGCAGCGGCTTCTTCAGTAGCGGCTTCTTCAGTAGCGGCTTCACCTTCGGCGGCGGCTTCTTCAGTTGCGGCTTCACCCTCGGCAGCGGCTTCTTCAGTAGCAGCTTCACCTTCGGCAGCGGCTTCTTCAACAGCAGCTTCGCCTTCGGCAGCGGCTTCTTCAACAGCAGCTTCGCCTTCGGCAGCGGCTTCTTCAACAGCAGCTTCGCCTTCGGCAGCGGCTTCTTCAGTAGCAGCTTCACCTTCGGCAGCGACTTCTTCAACAGCGCCTTCAACAGCAGCTTCACCTTCGGCAACAGCGCCTTCAACAGCAGCTTCACCTTCGGCAACAGCGCCTTCAACAGCAGCTTCGCCTTCGGCAGCGGCTTCTTCAACAGCAGCTTCACCTTCTGCGGCGACTTCTTCAACAGCAGCTTCACCTTCGGCAACAGCGCCTTCAACAGCAGCTTCGCCTTCAGCAGCGGCTTCTTCAACAGCAGCTTCACCTTCAGCAGCGACTTCTTCAACAGCAGCTTCGCCTTCAGCAACCGCGCCTTCGACTGCAGCTTCGCCTTCAGCAACTACACCTTCAACAGCGGCTTCACCTTCAGCGGCTGCTTCACCTTCAGCGGCTGCTTCTGTAACAGCTTCACCAGTGGCATTAACTGCATCAGCATCAGTGTCTTTCTTACCGCCAAACAGATTGATACCAATCCAGATGAGGGCAAGTACACCGGCGATAGGCAGAATCTTTTTCCAGAAAGGCGTGCCACCGTCATTGTTATTGCCAGAACCACCAAAGTTGCTGGCTGTATTTTTAGCACCCGAAGTGGCCTGGTTAGCAGCATTGCTTGCTGACTTACCCGCTGAGGATGCTGCTGCAGTGGCTTTGCCAGCTGCTGCCGAGGCACCACCTGTGATGCTACTCAGGAAACCTTGTGAGCTGAGCTGGTCAGTCAGGCCAGAAGGCATGGCTTTGTCGATGTTTTGCTCTTGACCTTTTAGCATGCTGGCCAGACCGCCTGCGTTTAAACCACCGCTAGCGACTTTTTGCTTCAGCACACCCATAACCATTGGAGCTGCCATGCCCATCACCGATTTTGCACCGCCCTTGCTCAAGCCTGATACGCCTGATACAGCACCTGTAAGAGCGCCAACGCCTTTGTCTCCAAACAAAGAACCCAGTGTTTTGTTGCCTGCATCAATGACAGAACCCGCTTTGTCACCGCTGAGCATAGAGCCCAGGTTGTCTAACATGCCTGCGTCTTGATCGTTGACTGCCTTAAGCAGAGAGTCGGCTCCGCTTGGAGTCGATGCTGATTGAGCAAGGCCTTTTAACAGACCTGGAACCGCTGCGCCTAAGGCTGCGTCCGATTTGCCTGATTCGTTACCCAACATTTTGCTTACATGGCCTTTTATTTGGCCGGTTAACTGGTCTTTGACCAGATCAACTAAGTTGAATGACATCTATTTCCCCAAAATAATTAGTAGTCGCGTCGTTAAAGAAAGCAGGCGTTAGCTAAGATAAACGTGACCCGCACAAACATTTGTAGATCGAGCTTTCGCCTGAACGGGGCAAGTTTACACTGTAGCCACCCCCACGTTAACGTTTGGACAGTAAACCCCTGCAAACTTGTAACTGTTGATTTGTTCAAATTCGGCCCGTTAGTTCCTGTTTTTTCAGGCTTTCAGGCAGAAATGTCGGCGTAGAGCTGCGATCTGAATGCAAATTTCAGTGAACTGTCTCAAACAAGAACCGCCACGTTAAAGAACCGTCGCGTTGAACTCGCTGAGTTTGGTTCTTGAAAATTGCATTCGTAAAACTAGGGAAACATTGTACCGCGCAAGCGTACACAGCAGTGAGATTCTGCTTCAATGTTGTATTGAATTTAACAACGGAGAAGTCAGTTGAGCATCAAGAATGAGTTTACTGAAGACGAATGGTTTTTACTCAGTTCAACACCAGCGATGATCGGTGCAGCCATGAGTGCGGCTGCCCCCAGTGGTGTTATTGGTACGGTGAAAGAGATGACCGCTGGCATGCGAGGCACCGTTCAGGGTTTGACCGATTACCCAGACAGCGAACTGGTGACCGCGTTATTGGAAAAAGCCCAAAACTGGGATGAGGCTAAGGAAAAAGCCAGTGACTACAGGGAAAAAGCCAAAGCTCGGTTGGATGGTGCACAAATCAAATCCCGCGAAGACCTGCAAGATCATGTGTTGGCAGATTGCGCCGCCGCGGCCAAACTGGTTGACGCGAAATGCTCTGCCGAGGATGCCAAAACGTATAAGGAGTGGAGTGTCAAAATAGCCAATAAGGTTGCTCAGGCAGCCAAAGAGGGCGGCATTCTGGGATTTGGTGGTGAGCGTGTCAGTGCAGAAGAGAGCGAGCTGCTCAGAAAAATAGAAACGGCCATTGGAGCACCGACCGGACAGTTAATGGCCTGATGCTCAGCTAACTTTTTTGGCAACTTGCTCGGTAGATTATCTAGCGACTTGCTAGGCACACAAGGCTGCCAAGTAAAAGCCAGTCGAAAAATTGACGAGCAGCCGCCGACTGGGTAACCTGCTCTAAGGTACCCATTAATTGCGCGGACGTGGAAGACTTAATCTACAAGTTTTTGATTCAGGCAAATTATCCACGCTCGGCCATCGTCACCGATGTTGCGATTGTCGATGGGGTTGAATCAGCCGCGGACGCTTCGTTCGTGGTTGTCGACCCCGATACAACCGATCGCTTGGCAGTCATCAAAGTCATTGGGCCTGCCAACGCCGATTTGCTCATAGAGCAGGCGGCGTTGCTGTCTCATATCAGCCAGGCCGTTGGTGGTAAGCAAGTCCAGGGATTCGTGGTTCGCGTTGACACCAAAGCGTCTCGTGAGGCCGAACAGGTGCAATTTTATCGCTGTCACCCCAATACCGAGTTGCAGCAATTGAGTGCGCGGACGTTTCCCGATATGGGCTCGCTGCAAGTCCATCACCAACTCATGCGACCGGTAACACCTCCCGAAACCCAAAACGTATCCTTACCAGAGGAGGTTGACCCAGCGGTTCCCGCACTGGGGGCGGGGCTGTGGCTGCCTGCTGCTTTGCTGATTCTGGTTGCCACTATCGATATGGGTGTACGGATTTTTTCGGGCAGCTCGTTTATCGATTTGCAGCATGCCGTGTTGCTGAGCGCTGGGTTGGTGTTGTTATCCCTGCCGGCGCTGGTTCGGTACAGCAAAGCGCTGAGTGGCGATCGCTCTTAACTGGCTGACTTCAGTGTTGCTATTTTCGGACCCTGTGCGATAGCGGCAAAAACCTGCATTTATCCTCAGTTTTTTATCTTCTACGGCTCTAATCGGGCCCACATAACCTCATTTCATGTTTTTCAGCCCATTATTGGGATAGTTGTTGCAATTGGAAACGTGATAGTTCAAACTACAAATAAACATATAAAGATATCTTTATATTATGGATTCATTGCTGACAGGCCTCAGGGCCGCTGGAGAACCGACCCGCCTCAGGCTACTTGCCTTGTGTGCCTATGGCGAGCTCAGCGTGACAGAACTGACCCAAATACTGGGTCAAAGCCAACCTCGCGTCTCTCGACACCTCAAATTATTGGTGGATGCCGGCTTGCTTGAGCGCTTTCGCGAGGGTGCGCTGGTTTTTTATCGCATTGCCGATGTGCGTAGCGGCAAAAGTGGCGAGGCAGCTGTGCTAGCCAGAACTTTGGTGGACTTGCTGCCTGATGACAGCGCCGACTTGGCGCGTGATCTGGCTCGCCTGGAAACCATTCGCCAAAAACGTGCGCGAGCGGCTGACGCCTATTTTGAGAACAACGCATCGCAATGGAATGAAATACGCAGCATGCATGTGGCCGAAGAGCAGGTAGAGAAAAAACTCTTATCCATCGTCGGCAAAAAAACCATCGATTCGTTTCTTGATATTGGTACGGGTACCGGGCGCATTCTGGCGCTAATGTCGGAGCGGGTAACCCAGGGACTGGGCATAGATCAAAGCAATGAAATGTTGGCAGTTGCGCGAGCGCACCTCGAACAGGAGGGCTTAAAGAATGTGCATGTACGTAAAGGCGATATGTATAACATGCCACTGGAAGATCAAAGCGTTGATCTTGCCACCCTGCATTTGGTACTGCATTACGCACAAGAGCCGCAACTGGTTATCAATGAAGCCGCCAGAACCTTAAAACAGGAAGGGCGATTAATCATCGTTGATTTTGCGCCGCATCAGGAAGAGCATCTACGCGCCGATCACAATCATCAACGGCTCGGGTTTAACAACAGCGAAATACAACAGTCGTTGATTGATGCCGGTTTAAAACCCGGCAAAATGCATTCACTTCAAGGTGATCCCTTAACAGTGAATATCTGGCAGGCAACGCTTCCCAGCCTGCATTAGTAATAGTTAATAACGTCACAGATTAACGTGACAAGG
>CALHOI010000042.1 GCA_938035525.1 uncultured Granulosicoccaceae bacterium | reverse complement strand
CGTAAACGCGGGCGTGATCTGCACGGCATCCTGCTATTTGATAAACCCGCTGGTGGCAGTTCCAATCAAGTGCTGCAACGCGTGCGTCGCCGATTCGATGCCAATAAAGCTGGGCATACCGGTAGTCTGGACCCGCTTGCTACTGGCATGCTGCCGATCTGCTTTGGTGAAGCAACCAAACTGTCCAGTTTTCTTATCGATGCGGCCAAGGGCTACGAAACCACGCTGAAGCTTGGGGTGCGCACGGACTCGGCCGACGCCGACGGTGAGGTTATTGATTCGCAAGCGGTACCAGATGATCTTGATCGTGCGCGTTTTGAAGCAATAGTGGCAGGCTTTCTTGGCGATCAGCTGCAGATACCGCCAATGGTGTCAGCCATCAAGGTGAATGGCCAACGGCTTTATAAGCTGGCGCGCGAGGGGATTGAAGTGGAGCGTAAACCACGAGCTGTTACCTTTTACAGCCTGCAAGTGCTCGCCTTTGATCGTGCCGCCGCAGAGGCTCGTTTGGCTGTCAGTTGTTCCAAAGGCACGTATATTCGCTCTCTGGTCAGCGACATTGGTGATTTGATCGGTTGTGGAGCCCACGTGGGCGCGCTGCGTCGAACCTTTGTCGCCCCCTTTGAGGGCCTGAGCATGTGGAGTGAGTCTCAACTGGACGATCACGACGACCCCGATAGCTTACTGCTGCCGGTCGATGCCGGCCTTCAGCACATGCCCCAATACGCCCTGGACGAGGCCGCCACACAGGCGTTTTACCACGGTCAGCAGGTTGGGGTGGCGCAAATAAACCCTGCTGATCATGCGCTTGGCGAGTATTGCCGACTTTATGGCCCGTCAGGGCAGATGCTTGGCCTTGGCTGCATCGCCGCGCCGGGCAAGATAGCCCCAAAACGCGTGTTGCAAATGGCTTGAAGTGTTACAATAGTGGGTTACATAAACCGTAGTTAAACCCATAGTTGGAGCTAAAAACTTAATGTCTTGTCTCAGCGCTGAAGCAAAGGCGGAAATTGTCAAAGAACACCAGATCGACTCTACGGACACAGGGTCACCGGAAGTTCAAGTTGCATTATTGTCCGCACGAATTACACACCTAACCGATCACTTTAAAGCCCACAAGCACGATCACCACTCCCGACGTGGCTTGTTGCGCATGGTTAACCAACGTCGCAAATTGCTGGATTACCTGCATCGTAAAGATGCCAGCCGTTACCAAAACCTGATCAAGCGCCTCGGCCTCCGCCGCTAGTCGCCGCCCCTAACCGCAAAGGATATCCAGTGACTCATTCAAAAACTTTTGAGTACGGTGCCGATACCGTCACTCTGCAAACCGGTGAGATAGCTCGCCAGGCAACAGCAGCGATTGTTGCCAGCATGGGTGATACGGTCGTGTTGGTCACCGTAGTCGGACGTAAAGAAGCAAATCCACATCAGAGCTTTTTTCCGCTTACCATTAACTATCAGGAAAAAACCTACGCAGCCGGTAAAATCCCCGGCGGGTTTTTCAAACGAGAAGGTCGACCAGCTGAAAGCGAAACACTGATTTCGCGACTAATCGATCGCCCTCTACGTCCTCTGTTTCCAAAAGGCTTCATGAACGAGGTGCAGGTCATCGCCACGGTCATGTCACTTGATCCGCAAATCTCCGCCGACATACCAGCCATGTTGGGTGCATCAGCAGCGTTAGCGTGTTCAGGTATACCGTTCGCAGGTCCAATTGGTGCAGCGCGTGTTGCTTACAGCGACAACGCCTACATCCTGAACCCAACCGTCGAGCAACTTGAAACATCCGAACTCGATCTGGTTGTGGCCGGAACAAACGATGCGGTACTGATGGTTGAATCAGAAGCCAATGTGTTGTCTGAAAAAGTCATGCTTGATGCGGTTATGTTTGGTCACGAGCAAATGCAAACGGCCATAACAGCCATCAATGAACTGGCCGCAGAAGTGGCAACCCCTGCATGGGATTGGCAGGCACCTGCCACCGATGAAACCCTGGCATCCAAAGTGGCTGACACCATTAAAGCTGATTTAACAGCGGCTTATACGGTTGCTGACAAAATGCAACGACAGGATGCAGTGGGCGCAGCACGCGACAAAGCGGTAGAAGCACTTGCCGTGGAAGAGGGTGAAGAAGGTTATTCGGCCGGTGATGTAAAAAAGGCTTTTGGTTCGCTTGAAAAGTCCATTGTGCGCTCTCGCGTTATCGCGGGCGAACCGCGTATTGATGGTCGTGATAACTCAACGGTTAGGCAAATTACTTGTCACACTGGCGTGTTGCCACGCACACACGGCTCAGCGGTGTTCACGCGTGGTGAAACTCAAGCCATAGTCACTGCAACCTTGGGTACTACCCGCGATGCGCAAATCATTGATGCGCTGGCTGGTGAAACTCGCATGGCGTTTATGCTGCATTACAATTTTCCTCCATATAGTGTGGGTGAAACCGGTTTTGTTGGTTCTCCAAAGCGTCGCGAAATCGGTCACGGTAAGTTGGCAAAGCGAGGCATACAAGCTGTTATGCCAAGTGATGAAGACTTTCCTTACACCATTCGTGTGGTATCAGAAATCACAGAATCAAACGGTTCCAGTTCAATGGCTTCTGTTTGCGGCACCAGCCTGGCATTGATGGATGCTGGTGTACCCCTTAAAGCCCCGGTTGCCGGTATCGCTATGGGTCTTATCAAAGAAGACAACGGTCATGCCGTATTAAGCGACATCCTTGGTGATGAAGATCACCTGGGTGACATGGACTTTAAAGTTGCCGGTACATCCGAAGGCATTACTGCCTTGCAAATGGATATCAAAATCACTGGTATTACTCGCGACATCATGGAAACTGCATTAGAGCAAGCCAAAGGCGGCCGACAATTCATCCTTGATGAAATGGCGAAAACCATTAGCGAAGCTCGCAGTGACTTATCACAGCATGCGCCACGATTCATCACGGTCAAAATCGACCCTGAAAAAATCGCTGCGGTAATAGGTAAGGGTGGTGCGGTTATCCGTGCACTGACCGAAGAAACCGGCGCAACAATCGATATAGGTGATGATGGTTTAATTAAAATCGCTTCAAGCGATCGTGCTGCTGGTGAAGAAGCGCGCCGTCGCATCGAACTGATCACTGCCGATGTTGAGGTGGGTACAATTTATGAAGGTAAAGTCCAGAAGATCATGGACTTTGGTGCCTTTGTTAATATCCTGCCAGGCAAAGACGGGCTGGTACACATCTCTCAAATATCTGAAGAGCGTGTACAGAACGTTGCTGATGCGTTATCCGAAGGCCAGATGGTTACCGTTAAGGTGCTTGAGGTTGATAAGCAAGGCCGAATTCGCTTAAGCATGAAAGCGGTTGAAGCTGGCGAAGTTGCATCACCTGCCTAAACGCAGTTACAAGCTTTGGCTTTGCTCCGGTGCCTATCGGAGCAGGGCCATAGCCGTTTTAATTCTTTACTAGCTGCTCATACTCATGACGCAGTCCACTCAACAAGAAAAAATTGATATCGCTTTTATGCGCCAGGCATTGGTGCTGGCTGAGAAGGCTGCGCAGGCTAAGGAAGTACCGGTTGGCGCTGTGGTGGTTGTCAATAACAGCGTCATTGGTGAATCGTATAATCAAACCATCAGTGCATGCGACCCCAGTGCGCATGCCGAAGTGCTCGCTCTGCGTCATGCTGCAAAGCAGGTGTCTAATCATCGTTTGTTGGAATCCACCTTGTATGTCACTTTGGAGCCGTGTTTGATGTGCTGTGGTTGTCTGTTGCATGCTCGCGTTGCCAGAGTGGTTTATGGTGCTCGTGAACCTCGCACCGGTGCCGTAGTCAGTGTTAATGAAGCGTTGGCTGACCCTGCTGTAATGCATCATGTCAGCGTAACCGAGGGTGTATTGGCAGACGAAAGCCAGGCTTTGCTAAAGCAATTTTTTAAACAGCGACGTTGATTTATCCCATTACGAAGTTTTAGCGACGTTTAAGTTACGTGTAATAACGGTATGCAACTTCTCTTGCATTGCTCATCTAAGTGGATAAGTAATTATTGTTGCTTAAACAATATGATAATATTCGGCCGAGAAATCTAGGGATGGGTTATGAACACTTTACATGGAGCCGCGTGTGTCTTGCTCTTTGGGTTTGCGGTATCACTATCTGCTTGTTCTAGCTCTGGTACAACTATCGATGAGCAAAGTAGCACCACACTAGCCAGCGTTAATGAAACCAGTAATGTACAGATTGATAATGTACAGACTGATAATGTACAGACTATTAATGTACAGACTGATAATACTCAATCAACTGCGCCTGTTAATGGTGACCCGGCACAAGCATCACACGCGTTGATATCAGGTGGATCATGCTCTGAACGTGTGCTTCCGGCGCAAGTGAATGATGCCTCCGTAAATCAAACTGCGACTAATCAGGTTGCTCCTGATCAACCCAAGGTCAATAAATCCAGTGCCGATGATTTTTTTGAATGTGGCGAAATTCTACCTGACACCACGATCAATGGTCCCGGACTAGTCAGTACAGGTAATGGTTTAATTTCGTTGGGTCAATCGCCCGTTACAGTGACCACAGCAGCCGTTGAAGTATTTCCGGCATCGGCTTTTGAACATCACAGCGGTATTCGACTTTACCTGCACGACGGCGAGTTCAGAATAGCTGAGCAACGCTTAAGCCTGCAAAACGATAAAAACGAAACCATTGTCAGGCATAGAGTTGCCTGGGGTATTTACAATGGGTCGACGATATTGTCTATTGAGTTGGCTTCCGCTACACAAAATAGTTTTACCGGCGGTATGTTTGAGTATGCGGATACCCGCAATCCCAATGCTCAAGAAAACATTGGCATGAACTTACTACTACAAGGTCTGGTGTTTTTTGATCGAAATGGCAGTGGTGCTTTGGATGCTGCCGATGAAATTGCTCAAATTGTGGCAGGACACATCAGTATATCGGGCGTTAAACCAAGCTGGTCAATTGCAATTGATGTCTTATTGGACAACGGCGAGTCGATAAACGGCTATTATAGCGGCGACTACATTGAAATCCCCATTGCTAATGCCAGCAGTAATTAGTTATCCAACCCATCTTCACTGTTCCATAGTGATGTTTATGAGTCGGAATTAATATAGTATGAAACACAAGTAAAATCAGGGCTCAGGAATGAAAATATTAGGCGCGATTATGCTCGTCATTCTGGTTTTGATCAGCCCCCGCTCGTTGGCAAGTGCTAACACATTTATTCAGGAAACAGAACGACTAATAGCGCTATCCGATAAAACTTATACCGTTGTAGTTAACCAATACCAGCAAACTTATTCATATTGGACTGGTATCAGTAGATTGCTGGTAAGGGTAATCGATATTGATTCTAATCAGTTGATTTCTGAAGTTGTGCTTTCCAGTGTACAAGTAGACAGGGCGATGGATGAGCCTTTTGATCAAACTTATCGAGTTTTAGCCGAGCCGCAATCGTTTGGAGGCTTGCTTGTAAAGCCGCAATCCTTATATAAAAATCTGGAGTATCCTAAATATCGCTTTCAGTTGGATGATAAAGGCGCATACCTTAACAAGAATGGAAGACAAAACTTGCTCGAGTACAAGTCGCTTGATTCCCGTTTTTCAAATGCCGGGTCTAACGTAGACAATCAATTCGATACAAATTCTGGTAGCAAGCTTCGAGATGCTTTGGGTTCGAGCGACTTTGAATTCACTGGGTGGTATAAGCCTGTGTATCAAGGCCGGCAATACTACTTTCTAGTTTTGAAAATAGGTCGCTTTGATGACGATACAGGAGGCCTCGAATATGTGTTTAGTGTTCTGGGCGCTGAATAAATGTCCGGTTTTTTCGACAAACGCCAAAAACCACTTGCCGTAGCCGCCACGCTTTATTTAGTGTTGCTGCTTTGGTCTCATTGGCAATTAAACCCAGCTTATGTTTGGGGTATCGCGGCATTTTTTTCTGTGGCGATGAATTTTACCTACTTAACACAAGCCATCTCCACAAGAAAATTTGTGCCTACTGAAATCAGTATAGCGATGGCGTTAATTGTGTTTTCACTTTTGGGCGTGTTTGTATCGCCGCTGTTTGTTATTGTGGCCATATTTGGCCACGGGTGCTGGGATTTGGCAAAACATTTTGGCCGTGGTGTGCCATTTTATTTTTGGTATACCTGTTCTTGTTTTATCGTAGATACGGCCTACAGTTCAGCCTTGTTATGGTATTGGTTTCAAGTGCGATCAACCCTTGCTGCGTAACAGCCCTGTTTTGCATTATGCACATGCAGGTAGCTAACAGCAGAGCTGGAAAAAAAGCGCTCAATGACATCGGCCAAAGCTACCCCATCGCAAACATCTGCATCAATCAACAAATGATCTTGATCAAAAGCACGCACCGATAATAGCCGAGACAGTAATTGTTCCGGCACGACATTGGGTTGTAACTTCACCTCAGACGCGTTTTCACGCACAAAAATGGCATAACTGGATTGGTAGGGTGTGGCTGCGGATTGGTGTTGGTAGTTGACCAGCAATACTGACTCACCGACAGCAGCATCTTCGAGTGACACCCTGCACGGTGTACCAGGGTTTTCGTCCACAATGGACCTCATTGCGCCGTGGGTCAGTAATTCCTCATCAGATAGGTCGAATAAGTGGGCAAATTTTGTTAAAGGCAGTGCGCTTATTAGAAATGACATAGTAATCTCGGGTGCTTGAGTGATATGTCATTGTATTTCCATATCCGAGCTTATGGCATCCCGAATTTTGCGATGTTATTTTTCTGGTTATTGCACCAATACCAGCAATTACATCATCACCCAAACAATTAAATTGCAGAATTAATGGCATAGGCAACTTCCAGCAGCGCTTTGTCAGCATTTGCAGGCATCATGATTTGCAACCCTGTAGGTAAACCTTGCTTATGCATGGGTAAAGACATGGCGCAAAAGCCCAATAGATTTCCCGGTTGCGTGTTGCGCGATGCCAGCAGGGCTCGCTCGTGTAGTTCGCCTGACTCGATGTCAGCAATAGCGATTGGCTCAAACGGGCAGGTTGGTGATAACCAGCAGTCAAGGTTGTGGAAAGTTGCATGCGCTTTTGCTGCAAGATGCTGGCGGCGCTTTTGTGCAGCAATATATTCGACAGCACTGACTTGCATGCCGTGCGCAGAGCGGGTTGCTGACACGGTATCCATGCCATCTCGAATTTGCGCAAAAAATTCTGGCGTTAACGTTGTGATGATTTCAGCGGCTATGATGTCAGGCATAAGGTAAGCCCGTTCTACAGCCTCTGGGAAATCCATATTGAAACGAATCGCACCAGCGGCGCTCAGAGATTCGCAGCATCGCTCGAAATCATCAGCTACTTTTGCATCCAAGTCTTCCATAAAAAGTGAACTTGGCACGCCAAAACGAAAACCTTGTAATGTTTGTCGAGCAACAACTGATTCGCCAGTCATCAGTGTGTGCAGCAAAGCGCAATCGTCTGTCGTGCGACACAATGGTCCTACCGAATCGAAGGTTTTTGACAACGGAAAAATACCATCGGTTGGCCAGCGCCCCACTGTGGTTTTGTGTCCAACGATGCCGGTCATGCAGGCCGGAATGCGAACTGACCCACCTGTATCGGTGCCCAGACCCAAACCGACGATGCCAGCAGCCACCGCCACGGCTGAACCGCTTGACGACCCTCCTGGCATTCGATGGGTATTACGATCTACCGGATTCCATGGCGTTCCGCGCGCTTCATTAACCCCGGTTGCACCAAATGCGAACTCAACCGTTTTACTTTTTCCCAGCACAATAGCCCCAGCAGATTTTAGGGTGCGAACCACCGATCCTTCATCACCGCTTAAGTGGGCTGTATCGGCGTTAGAGCCATTGGTTGTGGGTAAGCCCTCAGCCGCCATAATGTCTTTGACCGCTATTGGTAATCCCATCAGTGGACCAAGATCTCGTCCACTTGCCAGTAGTTGATCCATGGCCACGGCCGTTGCTAAGGCTCGCTCTGCATCAAGGCACTCGAAAGCCCCCAGCTGTTCGTTGGCGTTGGCTCGGCTCAAACACGCGTTAATCGTATCGGCAAAGCTTATTTGCTTGTCGCGAATTTGTTTTGCCCATGCCGCAATACCATTGGCGAAGAGGTCTGAGTCGGGGGAAATAGCTGTGCTCATGAGGAAAATTAAAATTGGCTGTATGGATGGCGTGTTACCAAGTCTGGGTAACACGTGGCAGATGCCATCATAGGCCAAATAGCGCACGTTTTGTGGGCCGTTATGGTGGCGGTGACCAGTGATTTTATCTTGTAGTTCATGAATATTTTCGCGGAACGAGTTAACGTTTTGGCGTTTTTCGCGAATTCGTGCGCAAGCTGGGTTCTCACTGCAAGGCACTGGTTTGATATCGGTAAATCTGCGCTGGCAGACGGCCGACAACTCAGGCTAAGAACGACAAACGTTGAATGGCAAGGACTTGCTGTGAAAAAAATTTCGCGAACGAGAGCGAACCCGATGAAAACGAGTGATAAAGGGCTATACAGAGCCTTCGCACACCTGGCTGCAGACTGGATCTGGGAGCTTGATGCCGATCTGTGCTACATCTTTCACGATGGTCGTAAGATTGCTGTGACTGGCATGTTGGCCAGCGATCTGACTGGATTGAATCGCATTGACATGCTCTGCGAGCATTTTCCTGAGAGTGAGGCGTTGACTGAACATAACCGATGCCTGCTTGATCGAGAACCTATTGATCTTGTATTGCCGTACACAATGGATGGCAAGGCGGCTTATGTTCACGTTATTGCTGAACCGCAGTTTGATACGACAGATGAATTCATCGGTTACCGAGGATGCGGCCGGGACGTAACCAGTCGCGTTTCGATGGAAGCCAAGCTTGCGCATTTGGCCACTCACGACGACTTAACCGGTGTCATGAACAGACGCGAATTTGAGCGGCAGCTCGGTGAATTGCACTCTCGTTTAAAAGACACCCAAGAAAAATATTCTCTGTGTTTTATTGATCTTGATCGTTTTAAAGCGGTGAATGATACAGGTGGTCATCATGCTGGAGATCAACTCCTGCGCGAACTGGTTGGTGTTATTCGCAAACATTTACAGGTTGGTGAGTATGTTGCGCGACTTGGTGGTGATGAATTTGGATTGATTATACGCTCTGACGTTAACGCTGCAGCGAAGGTTGCAGAAGGTATCATTGACGAAATATCCCGGTACAATTTTAACTGGGACGGTAAAATCTTTCGAGTTGGGGCCAGTATAGGTATTGCTGAAATTACCAGTAACGATGAATCTATTGACAGCTTAATGATAAAAGCTGATAACGCCTGTTATGCAGCAAAGCACAACGGACGAAATCAATCATACATATCAGATGAAGATGCCTATATTGATGCGAACAACGGTGATCGCGTTGATGTCATCAAGCGCGCACTCGAAAACAACCAATACAGTTTGTTGATGCAGCCAATTGTCAGTAGCAGCAACTGCGAATTGTTTGGCCGCTACGAACTGCTGGTTCGATTGGCCTGCGACGATGGCGATTTACTTGAGCCAGCTGAATTTATGCCGTTGGCCAAAAAATATTCCCTGTTGCAAGAGCTTGATTATTGGGTAGTGGAAAATGCACTAGCAACGTTAGAGGAAGTGCATGCTGCGGGTGAAGATTTGGCCATCAGTATCAATTTGTCGGCCAGTACATTAGCCAACACAGAGGCGCTACGCAAGATATCTGACATATTCAAGCAACATGACATTCCCGACGCTCGTGTCTGCATTGATATCACTGAAACCTATGCGATTAGAAACATGGAAGCCGTATCATCATTTATGCAAGGGTTAAAAGCGGATGGTGTTGAGTTTGCGCTGGACGATTTTGGTAAAGGTTTGTCATCGTTCACCTACTTGCAGCAGCTGCCGATAGATTATTTAAAAATTGATGGCGAGCTTATCCGCAAGCTGGCAACCGATGAAACAGTGCGTTGTATTACGCGTTCTTTTCATGAGCTTAGTCAAAGGCTGGGTATAAAAACAGTGGCAGAATCTGTCGAAGATGAAGTTACCTGCCAGCACATCAAAGAAATCGGCATCGACTACATGCAAGGATTTGGAGTAGGGCCGTTAACACGGTTTGACGCTGTAAAAGCGCTGAACGCCACTCAACTTTTTTGAGCTAACGGTACTGGCGCGCGGCTGTGTTTACTGCATCATCAACTGCCGCCGTTAAGTGCCTTAAGCTTAAGTCATCCGACAATCGATGGTCAGCGCCGCGTATCAGCTGCAGCGTTGCATCTTTTGCACATGAGAACTTCTCCAGCAATAGTTGCGAGTACTCCCAGGGTATGTCGGCATCGGCTGTGCCATGGAGCATGCGCACTGGTATGTCAACATTGATGCTGGTGTGATCGTTCAGCAGCAGTAAGTCACGATCACTGTCAAACAGTGTGCTGCTGATGCGCCAATGCTGATCGTCGTACCTATTGGGTACGGAAATACATTCACCGCGGTTGATACTGGCTTTTTGATTTTGGCTAAGCGCTGGCCAAAGCAGTCTTTGGGTAAAATCGGGTGCTGCTGCTATGCTGACAAAAGCGGCAATGCCTGATACCTGTTGACGTAACACGTTGCTGGCAAGCCATGCGCCCATTGAAGAACCCACCAGTATAATTTGCTGATGCTCAGGCGCTTTGTTGATCTGCTCAATAACGGCCACGGTATCGCCTAGCCAGTCGTGTAGAGAACAATGCTCGAATTTTCCGTCAGACTGTCCGTGGCCTTGATAGTCAAACCTTGTGTACCCCCAACCACGTTGCTGGCTCAGCTCAGCCAGAAACTGTGCTTTGACGCCAAGCATCGATGAGTGAAAACCGCCGCAAAATAACACGGTAGGCTGGGTTGCAGAGTGGGGTTTGGTGGTTTCTACAGTGATAGCGTGTGTATTGCCATCGGCAGTCGTTCTCGGAATTTTGTATAGTGTAGGGCTGGTTGGCATACAATCAGTATAGAGGCGATAGTGGTGGTCATGTTGGTGTGTTTTTATGAATTCTGAAGTCAAAAGCAAGCCACATGTCGGTTTGTTCGTTACGTGTCTGGTTGACCTTTACCGACCCAACGTTGGGTTTGCTGCTATTGCGCTGCTCGAAAAAAGTGGTTGCACCGTCAGCGTGCCCGAATCTCAAACCTGCTGTGGGCAACCGGCATACAACAGCGGTGATCAAAAGTCGACACTGGCAATTGCCAGACAAACGATTGAGGCGTTTGAGCACTTCGATTACATCGTTGCTCCCTCGGGCTCGTGTGCAGGCATGCTCAAACATCATTACCCTGACATTTTCGTGGACGACAGCAATTGGCACGAAAGAGCAAAAGCCTTCAGCGAAAAGGTTTATGAGCTGACAGCCTTTCTGGTTGATGAGCTAAAAGCCGTTCCAGAAGCCAGTACCTTTAACGCATCACTAACCTATCACGACAGTTGTGCCGGATTGCGCGAATTAAATATAAAGCAGCAGCCTCGCGAACTGTTGTCGAAGGTCAACGGCCTTACCATTAATGAAATGGACGACACCGATGTGTGTTGTGGATTCGGCGGCACGTTCTGTGTCAAATTTCCGGATATTTCACAGCGCATGGTGACTGATAAAGCAGCATTGGTGCAGCAAAGCGGCGCAAGCGTACTGGCCGGTGGTGACATGGGTTGCTTGCTTAATATCAGCGGCCGAATGAAACGCGTCAACGCCGACGTACGCGTTTATCATGTTGCAGAAATTTTGGCTGGTATGGCCGAAGGCCCCGGGATTGGTGATGCTTAATGGAAACTAAATCCGTTCATTTTAAAACTGCGGCAGCCGATGCGCTAAAAGACCAGGATTTACGCCAGGCAATGGAGTTTGCCAAGCATGGCTTTATTGGCAAACGCACAGCAGCCGTTGCCGGTTTACCAGAGTGGGACAGTATTCGCGAAGATGCGCGCATCATGAAAAATCATGTGCTGGAAAATCTTGATCATTACCTGTTGGCCTACGAAGCAGCAGTGATCAATAATGGTGGTCAAGTTCACTGGGCACAAACCGCAAACGATGCAGCCAGTGTTGTTGTGGATATATGTCAACAAGTGCAGGCCAAAACCGTGGCCAAAGGCAAAACCATGGTAGGCGAGGAAGCCGATGTAAACGGCGCACTTGAAGCTGCCGGAATAACCCCAATGGAAACCGATTTGGGCGAATACATTTTACAACTCGGTAAAGAACCACCGAGTCATATTATTGCGCCGGCAATACACAAAACCAAAGAACAGGTAACCGAGCTTTTTCACGAGCATCATCAACAATATGGTTTGACCGAAAAACTGGTTGATCGTGCTGCTCTGGTTAATGAGGCCAGAACAGTGCTGCGCGATAAATTTATTGCGGCCGATGTCGGGATAACCGGCGCCAACTTTCTCATTGCAGAAACGGGCCAGCATATTTTGGTTACCAACGAAGGTAACGGTGATTTGTCCAGCGTGTTGCCGCGTACCCAAATTGTTATTGTTGGTATCGAAAAAGTGATACCAAATTTAAACGATGCCGCAGCCCTGTTGCGCATGTTGGCCCGCAGTGCCACCGGTCAGGAGTTCTCTAACTACACCAGTTTAATGAGTGGGCCAAAGCGCGCCGACGATACTGACGGGCCCGAGAATTTCCATGTGGTGCTGGTTGACAACAAACGCACCGAGATGCTTTCTGGCGAGCTGCGAGAGATGTTGCGCTGTTTTAAATGTGGTGCTTGCATGAACCATTGTCCCGTGTATGGAGCGGTTGGTGGACATGCATACGGATGGGTTTATCCTGGACCAATGGGGTCGGTGGTCACGCCAGTGATGGTTGGCCTGGAAAACGCGCCAGACCTGCCACATGCCTGTACTTTAAATGGGCGATGCGCCGACGTTTGCCCCATGAGTATTCCGCTGCCGTCATTGTTGCGAAAACACCGGCAAGCCACCTTTGAGCGGCAGCTAATGTCACCCAGTGCGCGTTACGGTATCTCCGCCTGGGCCAGCCTGGCTAAGCGTCCGCGTGCGTATCGTCTTGTGAGTCGTGCAATCAACAAGGTTTTATATACGTTAGGCAAAGGTCGAGGTAGATTCAAAACAATGCCGCTGGCAGGGGGTTGGACGCAAAGTCGTGATTTACCGGCCCCGCAAGCCGCATCGACATTCATGGAATTACACAAACAGTCCCTGAAAACCAACCAGCCAACCAACCAGCCAACCAACCAGCCAACCGGTCAGCCAACCGGTCAGAAAACAGAGAAAAAACCATGAGCGCGCGCGAAGCCATATTAGGTCGGGTCAAAGCGGCTTGCGGTCGAGATACCAGCCAGCCTGTAAGTCAGGGGTCCATACCTTTGCCAGGTGTCATGTCGTGGCCAGATGTAATAGCGCAGATGCCTCAAGAGGTTCAGGCGCGCATAACGCAACCGACGCGCCTGACTCAACCCGCTCAACCACAAGACTTAACCGAGACACTTATAAAAAAGATGGAAGCCGTGCAAATGAGTGTTGTCCGCTTGCAGACGCGCGACGATGTTGTTGAAGCGGTTAACTGGTATTTGCAAGAGCATGACATTGATGGCGGCTTAAGTGTTTCTCCTTCGCTACATGCCCTGAACTGGCCAGCCGATGTGCATATTGGTCCGGCAACCGGTACCGAGGCAACCAGCGTGACCACGGCCATGAATGGCGTGGCCGAAACTGGCAGCATTGCACTGGACAGTGGTCCCGATTCGCCCAGCACGCTCAATTTTTTGCCTGAAAACCATATTGTGGTTTTACACGAGTCTCAAATTGTCGCTGGCCTCGACGATGTCTGGGCCCAAATGCGTAAGCTCTCAACGCTACCGCGAGCGGTTAATCTGGTTACGGGGCCATCGCGTACCGGTGATATTGAGCAAACCATAGAACTTGGCGCGCATGGGCCAAGACGCATGCACGTATTGCTGGTTGCGAGCGATCATGAATAAACTCACAGCCCAGCAGAGCGCGCAGCTAGAACAGGTGCGTGCTGTGTCGTTTGATCTGGATGATACGTTCTGGGATTGCGCGCCGGCCATCATCAAAGCCGAAGAAACTTTATATCAGTGGTTAGAAGAGCATTACCCTGCAATCACGGCCCAGTATTCCCGCGAAGACATGCCTCGAATGCGTGCCGATATGTACAAGACTCACCCGCATTTAAGCACTGACGTAACTTTAATGCGCAAAACCTTTCTTGAAGAATTAATTGGGCCACACCGCAACGATATGCACTCGGCTGAGGACGGATTTAGTGTGTTTTATCGTGCGCGCAGTGAGGTTGTGTTGTACGAGGGCACGCACGACATTTTGCAAGCGCTGAGTAAAACTCATCAACTGGCTGCAATCACCAATGGTAATGCTGACCTGACGCAAATAGGACTGGCTCACTACTTTAATGACATACAACGTGCCAGCATCGATAATCCCCCCAAACCGAGCAAGCATATGTTTGATGCTTGTTGTGCAAATTTGGGTATTGAAACCGGGCAATTGCTGCACGTGGGTGACAATCCCGAAACCGATGTTTTCGGAGCGCAGCAAGCAGGTGCGCTGAGCGTGTGGTTTAACCAGCTTGAAGCACCTTGGCCAGATAATGTGCAAAGAGCTGACTTTGAAGTACGCTCATTACCTGAGTTGCAACGTGTGTTAAGCGCATAAACTAATTAACAGAACAACCCGGTAAACAGCAAAGAAATCAGGCTTGCGAACGGCTGCGTTCTGAACAAACTGCATTGAATTAACGATGCCTTGGAAACCCTATGACCAGACTCATTTACGTTAATGGCGATTTTCTGCCCGAGCAGGACGCAAAAATTTCGGTATTGGACAGAGGTTTTCTGTTTGCCGATGCGGTGTATGAAGTGTCAACCATACTCGATGGCAAGTTAGTCGATAACAAAGCCCATTTACGTCGCCTGGCGCGCTCACTGTCCGAGCTGGACATGGCGGCGCCGTGCAGCGACGAGGACATTATTGCCGCCCAACACAAGCTACTGGAGCTTAACGGTGTTAAAGAAGGTCTGTTGTACTTGCAGGTGTCGCGCGGGGTAGCTGATCGAGATTTCCCGTACCCCGAGCATTCTGAATCTTCGCTGGTGATGTTCACTCAAGCGAAGAACATACTCGACAACCCTAAAATTAAAAGCGGATTGAAGGTCATTTCCACACCCGATCTGCGCTGGAAACGTCGGGATATTAAAACGGTAGGATTGCTTGCACCGAGCATGGCCAAGCAAGAGGCTCTGCGTGCAGGTGCGGATGATGCCTGGATGGTAGAAGATGACTTCATCACTGAAGGCACATCTAACAATGCTTATATAGTTACGCCAGACAACGTTATAAAGACTCGCCATTTGGGTAATGAAATTCTTGCCGGTATAACCCGAACGGCAGTATTGAAATTTGCAAAAGAAGCTGGCATCGACGTTATTGAAGAGCCATTTACTGTGGCTGAAGTTAAACAGGCAAAGGAGGCGTTCATTACCAGTGCTTCAATGTTTGTTATGCCGGTTGTTAATTTTGATGGCGACGATGTCGGCAACGGTAAACCCGGTCCTATTACCATACAGTTACGCAAAGTTTACATTGCAACTGCGATGGAACGGGCAGACCTGTAGATTTAATGCATAAATGGCGCAATAGTTTCTGTTTCGGAAAACTTTTGGTGATAACTTTGGGTCTACAATATGTTATGGGCCTTTGAGTGCCTGTCTGACATGTTCTTGAAAAGTGGATTCATCGAACTTCCAAAAAATATTGCATCGCATGCACGAGGATAGGTGCGGGCGTGTTGCACGCGCGCTCACTCTGCTTGTTGCGTCCACCGTACTGATTTCCTGCTCCGGTGACTCCAGCGAAACGGCGGGCAGCACTGGCGTGCAGGGCACCGCTGCGTCCGGTCAGGGCGTTGCAGGCGAAAACCCCGCACAACAAAGTACTGCAGGGCAAACCACTGCCGGACAAAGCTCAAGTGGCAACCTCAGCGATAGCGGCGAATCTGATGCCGCAGGATTAGATGATTCGGGTTCTGCGGCCGCAGGTGCTGACAGCCCCGGTTCTGACGATGCAGGCTCTGACGATGCAGCGTCGCCTGGGTTTGCGCTGGCTGATGACGATGAGGTTCCGGATGTTGCCACGCCAATGCCGATTCTGCTGGCAACAGAAGAAGAGCTCTCAATAGATGGTACGTTTGGGCTGATTGGCGAATCCAATGGCGGTACCTACCCTGAACAGCGATTCTCTGTCGTCACGCCACCAGTGCATGGCAGCGTTATCCATGCAGGAGGTAGCAGGCAATTTACCTACGCCCCTGAGCAAGACTATTTCGGCACTGACTCTTTTGTCTATGCCATTGAGTCGGGTCTTGCGGCGTCAGTTTTCATTGAAGTGACCAACGTCAATGATGCGCCAATAATATTCAATGATATTGCGCGCGTTACCGAACAGGGCAAGCGTTATAACGAGCAATTGCTTGCCAGCGACCCGGACGGCGATGTGCTTGCCTATCAAGCCGTCAATTTGCCAAATTGGTTAACACTGAATAGCGCCTCTGGTATTTTGAGCGGCACGCCACAGCAATCTGACGTGGGTCTGTTTGAGAATATCCGTTTCAGCGTCACTGACCCCTTTGGCTTGTCCCATGAAATATCGGGTGTGCGTATCGAGGTTATCGACGTCAATGATGCGCCAACCATCAATATTGACCAGTTCCCTTCAGAGCTTGATGCGGGCGAGCTGATCAGCGTCAACCTGTATCCAGACGACCCGGACGGCGATCAGGTCAAGATATCGGTCGAGCCCAACGATTTTCTGGGTGTTGATGTGCAGGGCAGTGTGGTTAGCATTATCGCTGACGATATACCGGAAGTAACGCAAGTTAACCTGGTTGTGGTTGCCACAGATTTACGTGGCCGCGTGTCGCGAGCAATCGTGCCTTTGACTCTTTATCCGGTTAATTCAACGGGACGAGGTCGCACCCTAAGAGGTCGAAACAGTGATGGAGCAGGTGTGCATTTGGTGGTACTGGGTGACGGTTACCGACTCGACCAACAGGCACAGTTTCGCGGCGATGTTGAAGCACTGATTGAAAAAATGGAATCAGATCCTGGTATCAGCACGCACTTATCGGCCTGGAATATCCATATGGTGGAGACGCCATCTATCGACTCTGGTATTGACGACAACATTAATCTGGACGTTCGCAATACGGTGTACAACACCGGTTATTTCTGTATGTCCGTGCAGCGCGTAATTTGCGGTGATCAGCCCAAAATATTCAGTGTGGCGATTGAGGAATACCCAAATTTCAGGCAAATTGTGTTGCTGGTGAACGATCAGCGCTACGGCGGCAGTGGTGGTAAGAACATCGCTATATCGTCTACTGCGGCTCTGGAAGTGGCGCTCCACGAAATGGGGCATTCCTTTGCCGACCTGGCCGATGAGTACGTCGATCGGTACATTCCAGATACTGGATTACCTTCTTATGTTGAGGGTCAGTTCGCTAATATTTCCAATAACGATAATCCAGCTGCCGTTCCATGGAGCCACTGGATAAATATCACCGACAGTCTCACATCGGGGTCCACTCGATCACAGGTTGGTGTGTTTGAAGGGGCTTATTACCGTGCCGATGGTTTTTACCGGCCAACACTCGATAGTTTGATGCGCAGCTACGATGGTCAGCTTGGGCCTGTAAACAGTGAACAGTGGGCACTGAGTCTTTATTCCAAGACCAATCCGGTGTTGGAGATTGCGCCGGTCAATCGTTTGGTTAATGTGAATGCTGGTGAAGCGGCAGAGTTCTCGGTGGTGCCATTGTTCGACGACAGCATTCAACTGGTGGAGTGGCGATTAGGTGATCAGTTAATCGCGCATTCGGGCGGTAATCGGCCCTCGATCGAATTAAGCTTGCCGGCCGGGCGCCACGAGCTAGAGCTGACAGTCACCGATATCAGTGGGCTGATTCGCAAAGCTGAGCCGCACCAAGGCGTGTTTACCTGGAACTGGACTGTTGTTGTTCAATGAGAAGCATCATTATTAAATCGACTTTGTTTGAACCGACAATGCTTAAAAAGACTTTGTTTAAAGCGACAATGCTCTGTGCATTAAGTCTGTTCAACAGTGCTGTGGCGGCCGACATCCGTGTACTCATAGAGTACGACCAACACAGTCACAGGCTTTTGCAAATGGTTGCGCTCAATACCGAGAATGCCGCACCTGTCTCGGACCATTTACGTGAAGGCAATGAAAGAAAAAAAGTGCTGGCTGACGTACTTCGCGGCAACAATTTTAAAGTTGGTGTGTTGTGGACAGCCAGTGACGGCAGTCTGCTAGAAAAAGACTTCATCAATGACCCACGCTCGACTCATGCGCCTATCAGCCCTGAACAACCGCGTCCCACTGTCATCGGTTTGGAAAAAGGCGCTTACATGCTCGATGGTCCAGAGGGCAGTGCGTTTGTCGAAATTCAGTTGCCAGCACACGCAGGTCTGGGCCTGGGCGCGCAGAGCTGGCGCTTTGCACTAACACCCTGATTTGACACCCTCGCTGGCACACTCTTACGCGCCTCGATAGGCACCCTTGTGGACGCTCGTGGTGGGTATGCGGCGAGCGCCAAATGCGCCGTTGTTTGTTGCCAATTTGCCATGGGATTTTTACCGTTTCCCAATGATTCGTGACTGGCCAAACAGTTTAAACGGGACAATTTCAGTAAGCTTTTGAAAGATAAAGGTTTGCCGAATACCCGAATAGACTGTTCTAGTTCGAAAAACCTTGTGTAAACATATAATTACCGCCAATTTAGCTGGCGCAATCCGCTATGATTGCAATGTTGCAGTGGGTTAGCCGCCGTTGCCGTCATTATTTTGCCAACAGGCTTGATAAACTCAAACCAACTGAGGCGGTTGTTTCTTCACCAACGAGGTTATTGGAAGTTCATGTCAACCCCGGATTTCGATAAAACGCAGGGCGAACAAGATGGTATGTTCGACTTCCTGGAAGAGGAAGCAGCGAACAACCCTGCTCGAAAGAAAAGCAAACGCTCGCGCAAACAACTGGTGATGCCTATCATCAGAGAGCCTGTGCCCATTTCCGAATCGGGTCCCGCTCGCCTGACACCGCTCGTAGGCGATGGCATATCAGATAGTAGCCAAAACAGTGCTTCTGATCAGGATGCTTCATCCATTGCTGAGCGCGCCACAATCTCCAGCCCTACCATCACCAGCAAGGGTAATGAGAGCAACGCGGATAACGACTTCGCCTTTTTAAACGGTCGTGTGTCTGAACCACGCCAAGCATCATCGAGCGAGTTTGATTCAGACTGGAACGAGGGCATACACCAAGACTACGATGACGATATTCGCAGCGGTGGAAACAAATGGTTATTGCCATTGCTGGGAGTGGGTGTGATTGGCTTGGGTGCCTTGGCTTATATCTGGTACAACCAACAAGCAGCTGGCGTCAGTAGCGAGGTCCCTGTTTCTGCCAGCACAAACAATGATAATGACAACTTAATTGCTGACACTGCTAACGATGCACAGGCAACTGCTGTGTTGTCTACCGATACTCGATCGTTGTTCCAGCGTTTCGACGAGCAATTAAAACTGCTTGAAGGCTTAATTGCCGATGGCAAGCTCAATGAGGCTGAGCAAGTGATTGGCAGTATGGACAGATCTGTGTACGGCTACGGGGCGCCTGAGTTCGGCGAATTAGAAACACGTATTGCCGGTCTTAAAGCCGGGTTGATTGATCCTTTTACCGACGATGAAACGGTTGCTGAGGCAACGCGAAACGCTGCATTGGAACAGCAGGCTGAAGAACAAAGGCAAGCTGAAATCGCACTTGCTGCCGAGCAAGAAAAACAAGCCGCTGAAGCTGCGCGCGTTTTAGAAGAACAAAGACAAGCTGAGCTTGCGCTTGCGGCCGAACAAGAAAAACAAGCCGCAGAGGCTGCGCGCCTTGTCGAAGAACAAAGGCAAGCCGAACTTGCTCGGGTAGCCGAACAGCAAAGACAAGCCGCCGAGGTCGCGCGCCTGGCCGAAGAACAAAGGCAAGCCGAACTTGCTCGGGTAGCCGAACAGGAAAGACAAGCCGCCGAGGCAGCGCGCCTTGCCGAAGAACAAAGACAGGCCGAACTTGCCCGCGCGGCTGAGCAGGAAAAACAAGCTGCCGAAGCTGCGCGTCTTGCCGAAGAGCAAAGGCAAGCCGAACTTGCTCGTACGGCTGAACAGGAAAGACAAGCCGCCGAAGCTGCGCGCCTTGCCGAAGAGCAAAGACAGGCCGAACTTGCCCGTGTGGCAGAGCAGGAACGCCAGGCTGAACTTGAGCGAGCACAGCAGCAAGAGGCCGCTCGACTTTTAGAGCAACAGCGTCAGGCAGAGGCCGACAGACTGGCAGCCATAGAGCTGGCAGCACAACAACGCGAAGCTGAGCAGCTTCAACAACAAGAGGCGCAGCGTCAGGCTGAAGCTGATCGCGCTGCGGCAGAGGCATTGGTTATCGCCCAGCGTCAGGCAGCCGAAAGCGAACGCATTCAGGCTGCACAACGTGCCGCTGCGCAGCGCAGAGCCGAGCAAGCCTCAACAGCCGCCGCTCTGGCAGCTGAGCAGGTACGACAAGCCGAGTTGGCTGCTGCCGCTGAGCGCTCTTTAGCGTTAGCGACCGCCAAAGCGGAAGAGCGCCGCGCGCAGGAGCTGCTTGCCGAGCAGGCCGAAACCCAAAGACGCATTGCAGAACGTAATCGACTGAGTAACGAACGTGCCCGGGCAGCCGAATTTGCACGTAATCAGGCGGCTAATCGAGAGGCGCAGCAGGCGCAAGAGCAGCTCATTATTGTGCCCAAGCCGAACACAATTAGTGATGCCGATTTTGACTACGTGACCGAGCAGTTCCATGGTCTGAAAACCGCAATTGAACAGCGGGACATTGCCAGGGTTATCGCATTGACCGATCGCTCAGGCAGTCGCATTCAACAAATGCTGCAGCTGTTCGAAAACAATGCTGCTGTTAAAGCAAGAGTGGTCAATACAAGCTCGCGAGTTGCAGATGGTGTTGTTGTGGGCACCTTAAAAATCGAGAAGCTAACTAAGGCATCCGGTGCGGTGGTTAACGCGCCGTCGAACCTGTCGTCTATTCCAATATCAAGCAAACGAGGACCAGCAGGCTGGTCCGCCATTCAATGGTAGCGCGGAGAAATTTATGCGTCGAACAATCCAGTCCAAGCTGACTTCAAGCCTTGTAGCGATTACTCACCTGGTGTTTAGTGTGCTGATGGTATCTCCTGGTTTGGTGCAAGCTCAGTCGACCGATGTTGATCCGCCATTCATTGAGTTAGAGCTGGTAGGAGAGGGTGTTACCGGCGAAACTCAGGTGTTCTCGGCAACGGTCAGTGATAATGAGTCGGTGTCGTCTGTTACCCTGTTTTATCGCTTGGGCAGCACTGCTACCTATACCGCTGTGCCCATGTCGGCAATTCAAGGTACAGACATTTACACCGCATCTATCGATACATCAAATACGGGTGCAAACCTCATTCAATATTATATGGAAGCTCGGGACGCAGGTGGCAATCGAACCGTGCAGGGCTTTGCTTTTGACCCGTTCGAACGCGTGTTAAACGAAGAATCGGTCGTTGCGTCCGAGTCGGTTGTGGCTGCCGCTCCCGTTGTGCCGGTTGCCGCGCCGCGCATGTCTACCAGACGAAAACTGATTTACGGAGCGCTGGGTGTATTAGTTGTTGGGGGTCTGGCTAGCTCATTAGGTGGCGGCTCATCAAGCGGCGGTGGTAATGAACAGGTCAATCTGACCATTTTGGTTGATCAGTTTCAGTAAGGAGAAAAACATGTTCGCTTTGCCGGAACGTACAAGCCGTTTTTATTTGGCGGTTAAACGCACACCACTTGTTAGCTGCATCGCGGCTGTGCTGTTGAGCGTGGCATCTTGCGAATCTGAACGTGTCGGTACCATCAGTGGCAATACTGGTGCCGCACCTAACATTCAAATGGGGCCGCCGCAACCCATCGCGCAATCCAGAGCAGTAGATCAAAATTCTCTGGTACTAAAAGTGAGCGTTAATGGTGTTGATGTGCCAATGGATAGCTTTGATCCAGATACTGGGTTACGTGCCGGGCAGATAACGCTTGATGCTGGTACCAGCAACACGATAGACGTTACCTGGTCTGAATCATTTGTAGGCACAATACTCGACTTGGCCACAGCAACTCGTACCGTTGACATTGCTTCGACTCCCGATAACACCGCAGAAGTATTGTTCACGCAAAGCGATTTTAATTTTAATATCGATGACGATCAGGATGATCGTTCTAATTTGCAGGAACGTAACGAGAATACCGACCCCTATGACGAACTAAGCCCTGGCACGCCGGTTGTTCAAGTGCCGGTGGTGGTGCGTTTTCAATTGCCTGACCCAGCCATTTTAGACAATGCCGACCTGTTACAAAGCCTGACTTTCGTTGCGTCGTTTAACGGTGAGGTTTTACCGTTAGTACGCGAAGGCAATACCTGGATTGGCAATACCACAGCGCCACAAAACAGCAGCGGCTTTGCTTCTGTCAGCGTTTATCGCAGTGCGAGTCGCAGAATCGAATTAGCACGGGCGCAGCGCAATCAGGACATCGGCGATTCAGCAGAGTTTAATTTTCTGGCAGAAAACTACGAAACGTCCAACATCGACGAAGATGGTGATGGTTTATCAAACCTTCAGGAAGTATTGCAAGGATTTAACCCGCTTGATTCAAGCGACCCTGCACCAGACCCGTGTGAAACTAGCCAGTTTGCTATTGGCTGCACCATTGATACCGATGGCGATGGTGACGCCGACAGTCAGGAGACGGAAACCGCTGATACCGATGGGGACGATATACCTAATTACCTCGAGTCCTCCGACGTAGACCGAGATGAAGATGGGCGCAGCGAAGAGCGCGACATCAACGACGAAGATCCCTGTATTCCATCGACTAACAATGTCCGTTGCCAGAACCTTCAGCAGGACACCGATGGCGATGGTAAAACTGATGTCGAAGAAGGCACTGGTGATCGTGATGGCGATGGTATTCCCGACTTTCGTGAATCATCGGAGGACGATGCCGATGGCGATGCCGAGACCGATGAATTTGATCCGGCAAACAACGACCCGTGCATACCGCAGCCAAGCGCCCAGGCGTGTCTGGTTACCACGAACGATTTTGACGGTGACGGCAAAACCGATCAGCAGGAAACCCTGACACTCGACAGCGATGGCGACGGCAAGCCCGATTATCAGGAATCGGTACTGTTGGATAACGATGGTGATAATCGCGTCGATGAGGCCGATCCAGACGACGATGACCCGTGTATTCCATCTACCAGTAACGATAGGTGCGCCGAGCTTCAAAACGATACCGATGGCGACGGTAAAACCGACGTTGAAGAAACACTGACGTTGGATTCTGATGGTGATGGCATTGAGGATTACCGCGAATCAGCCACTTTTGATACAGATTCTGACGGTGTCTTTGACGAAGACGATATCGACAATGACGATGCGTGTGTTCCATCTACCGCTAACGCCAGTTGTCAGGCAACGGTGGACAGTGACGGCGATACTCGCCCCGATATCACCGACAACTGCCCGGCAGACCCCAACACCGATCAAGCCGATCTAGATGGTGATGATATTGGTGATGTGTGCGATCCTGATGTCGACGGCGATGGCGAAACTAACGCTGCTGACAACTGCGAGTTTATAGCCAACCCAGATCAGGACGATGCGGATGGTGACGGTGACGGCGATGCTTGTGATTTGGATAACGACAACGATGGCTTTAACGATAACGCCGATAACTGCCCGTTAATTGCCAATCCAACTCAACTGGACACCGATTCTGATGGTGATGGTAATGCGTGTGACGCCGACGATGATGGTGATGGTGAATTGGACGGTGCCGACAATTGTCCACTGATTGCCAATCCAGACCAGGATGACAGTGATGGCGACGGTGACGGTGACGCATGTGATCTGGACAACGATGGTGACGGCGCGCCGGATGCGTCTGATAACTGCCCATTAATGGCCAACCCGTTACAGGATGACCTTGACGGCGATGGCGATGGGGATGTGTGTGACCTTGACGACGATGATGATGGCGAACTTGATACTGCTGATAACTGCCCAATAGATGCCAATCCGCTACAGGAAGATACCGACCTGGATGGCGACGGCGATGCATGCGATCTTGACGACGATGACGATGGCGAGCCGGATACTACTGATAACTGCCCGATAGATGCCAATCCAGATCAGGACGACACCGATATGGATGGCGATGGCGACGAATGTGATCTTGATGACGACGACGATGGCGAGCCGGATACCACTGATAACTGCCCACTGGATGCCAATCCAGACCAGGACGACGGCGATGGTGATGGCATTGGCGACGTCTGCGACCTGACCCCATAAGGCCTGCTGTTAGGCGACATACTTCAAAGTTTTTAGCCAAGCCCATCAATTCTTGATGGGCTCCTCACGCGCTTTGCGCACCGGTGCTCGACGCAAGACGTTCAAATGCGCAAGACTGTGTGCATGAGACTTTTTAACATTACTCTATGTCTTTTGATTGCTGGCATCAGTAGCGCGCTGAGCGCCGCAAAGCTGGCACCCATTGAACGTATCGTGCCGTACCACGATCAAGACTACGGCTTCCAATTGGCGATACCGGAAAACTGGTCGCGAATCTATGCAGCTGAAGACGAGCGTGATGAAGATGCTGTAGAGCCAGGCTATGCGCTCGGCTTTGAGTCGCCGCGTTCTGGTGAGCACGATGTATTTGCAGATTATCTGATGGTAGAGATACTGCCGGGCGCTCAATCAGGTGCGTTTGAAAGCGATGGCAGTCATACCAAAGTCGTGATAGTGGACGGGCGGGTTGCTGTTACCGATAGAATCCAGCTCGATGGGTTCGACATCGATGGAAACAAAGTTGATCTGGTGGTTTTTCAGGCTGAGATTGTTGAGCTTGGGTTTACTGTAGGCATTTTTGCCATTGGTCAACAGCATGAAGCGCAAGTACTCGAAGACGCATTTGCGCTGGCGCTTAAAACGTTTAAAGTGCCGGACGACCCATTTTCATTAAGCTGAAAATACTGAGTTTTAGATTCCCAGCGATTTGATCGTCCGACACCGTGTTGCTTGCAATCGATAGCCAAGCACTTGGGCTATCGATGCGATTTATTTCAAACACGCTAACTAACTGCGCTCTTACTACAGTCTTTCAGGATAACCTTCTGGCCACTGATCAAACGGTGGTAAGTGACTTGGTGAAGAGTTTGGTACATCGTCGCCAAGTAGCAGCTTCGATGGCTGTCCTTCTGTCGGGTCACTTAGCAACGGACCACCGGCTCGTTGATAAGCGCGGATGTAGTCAATTTTGTATGATGCAGGGAATTCAGTTAAGCGGTTCGGTGAACCAGCCCACCAGCCTCCCAAAGCCAGATTGGCAATAATGTACATGTCTTGTTGAGACATTTTTGAGTCAACAATTTCGTGCTCACGAATGCCATCGACATAGAATATGGCCTTGCCTGGTACCCATTCAACAGCGTAGGTGTGCCAGCCGTTGGTGAAATCGCGGCCAATAGATGGCGTGGATTCACTTGAACGCAAGTTGCCTTCGCTGTCGTAGTAATGATACGTGTGATAAACCACGTCCTGATCATCACCAATGAATTCCATGATGTCGATTTCAGGTTTGTCATCCACGTAGTATTTATTGAGTAGCCAGAACGCTGGCCAGATGCCTCTGCCAAAAGGCACTTGCGCACGGGCTTCAACATAGCCATAGGTAAAGCTGAAAGACTCATAGCTTGTGAACACCCCAGAAAGGTATTCCTGACCGTAGGCTGCTTCTACCAATTCGTCAGGTGTTTCAATGGCAGTAATAGTCACCGACTCGCCATCAAATGAAAACGGGTTGTAGCCAAAGTCCGGCTTGTTCTGAATATCAACGTAGTGTTGCTCTTCGCTGTTGATAATGATCTGGTCGCCCCATAGGTATCGCGTTACCCACTTTGAACTATCCAGCTCGGTACCATTAAATTCGTCAGAGAACACCAGTTCATAACCATCGAGAATATTTTCAACAGGCTTTGGTGAGTCTGGGTTGATTCTACCGGTACCGGTGACGTCGACAGTCAGTCCACGAGCGATGTAATTAAAATTGTCATCGAAGTCGAATGCCTGAATTTCATAGTAGTAGCTTTCGTCATAGGTATCGGTATCGATGTACTCGGCATCGAACACAGTAGTAATGTATTCGGCCTGACGATAAACGTTATAACCACGTGCGGTTGGATCAGCTTCCCAACGTACCCTAACCACGCCATCGTTTAACACGTCACCAACAAATCCGTCTGTCGTGGTGGCGGTGAATTGCGCTTCAGTGTTACCCGGTGGTTCTGTTGCAATGGTGGGCTCTGGCGCGATTGTGGGTTCCGGTGCAATGGTTGGTTCTGTTTGTATCTGTTGAATCGGCTCAGCGGTTTGTGTTTGTTCTGCGGCGACTTGCTGTGCAGGTGCAGCGGTTTCTGTCAGCACCGGTTCAGTTGTGTCGGTCGTGCTTGTTGGTACCGTCTCCCCAGACACAGCTGCACCCAAGTCAGGCGCTGACTCGGCATTGGCTGCAACTTGTTCTTGCGCCACATCAACACCGCTTTCAACGGTGATGTCAGAATCGGTTGAGCTTTCCACAGATTGGACGGGCACTAAGCCAGCTCCAGTTGCCTGAGCAACACTGAGCGACGTCGTGCCATCGGCTGCTAGCTGGGCTGCGCTGACTGATGCACTGCCAGTTGCAACATCCTGCCTCTCGGCATTGTCTTGTCCGCTGCCGCTGCCACATGCGCTCAACAACACAACAAGCGAAAGTTGGCATGCAGACATGCCCGCATTTCGATACAACTTAGTCGGTCTGCACCGTTCGTTATTCATATTTTTAACCGTTCTTTTACCTAGTCAAAAGGGTGTGTACTCGCTCACATCAGTGCGAACGCTAATACAACGTGCAAGCCTGAGGCCTGATCGTTATCCACTTAGTTATCGGATAGTTAGCGAAACGCTAAAGCCTGCTTGCGTTAATGGTTGGTCATTCAGGGAATGGGTTGGCACAAATCCTGTAGATACACCACTGATAACCATCATGGACACTCGAAAGCCGATGCGAAAATTAACATTTCATGCCTGTTTAGTTGGTGTGACCCTCTGCAGCAGCTTGCCCGCAAGCGCTGGTGAGAACTGGGCTGGCAGCTATGCCGCCAACGGAAACTGCTACTGCGCTGATTCAGTTGGTCGGGAAATTGACTCCAGGATTGTGCCAACGCCTGTGGGCGGCCAATCTGTGGCACAAATTTGTGAACGGGTCGGTAAAGGTCCTGAGTTACAAAAAGTTAACGGGAAATTTAATTTCACTGTGTATCCGGATGCCCAGTGTGGCCACGGCCCCGCTTTAAGCGTTTTGGATAAAAACGACTCGTGCCTGGGCACACAAGGCGTTGCCGGTGAAGACTGCAGTGGTATCGGTCCAAAGTGGGATTTAAAAGCAGCCTATGCGAAGCCATTGACCAGTGTAGCCAGTGCGTCCCAGAGTCAGTTTGAGGACAATAAAGTTACGGGACAATCGCGCTACATTGCACCTCCCGTTGGTAGCGTGGCGTTCATTAGTGAAGGCTCAGATGACGCACAGAAAACCCCTGTGGCAAAGATTGTTCAGGCTCGTGTCGCATCTACGCCAATTCAACCGTTAGCGCCGGCAACACCGGAGCAACTGCGTGAGCGTCAACTGGTGCAAATGGAAGCTGCGCGTGAACGTGCTCGCTTAAAAGCTTATGGTTCAACTGAAATCAGTGATGCGTCAGAATCTGACTCTGATCTGGACATTATCCTGACTGAAGAACAAAAAATTGCGCGGGCCGAAGCTGAAGCCGAAGCCGCGCAAGCAGCAGAACTTGCTGCAGCCTCGGCTGCAAAGGCAAACGAAAAAGCAGTAGCTGAAACCACAGAGACCATTGCGCAATCTGGCGTCGCAAGCACGCCTGCCGATCTTAGCGCACCTATATCAGCGTTAAAGTTGCCTGCCGGCGTACGTGCCAGTTCGCGTGACTTTGATTATGTCGAAGGCTTACCGGTTAACTTTGATTTTGGCGGTGCTGGTATGAGTGTATCGGCGTCGACGTCCAGTCGTGACCTGCTGCACTTTAACTTGAATGCGGTAGCAGCCGAGTCGTACCAGGAAGCATCTATTGGTGCAGGTGTGTACCTGACGCCAGCGAGCGCTGATCGATTTACTGTGCTGCTCAATGGCGGTATCGAATACGGCAAACTGGAGTTTGCAAATGCCGCTGTCAGTGCTGATCTTGAAGACACAGGTGCGTTTTTCGGATTGTCTTCACGTTTAACCATCAATCATAAATTTGAATTGCAGGGTGGGCTTCGCTTTAGCAGCCTGTTTGAAGGTGATGCTGCCGTTACAGGTGCAGCATTTTATCACCTGACTCGCAACTTGGATTTAACCACTAAAGCTGAAGTCGGCGATAACGACATGCTTGGCTTTGGTATTCGTTACTACTACTAATTGGGCAGAAGAAGAATGAACATGAAACAACGATTCAACTCTTCGGCTTTGACTGCCGCGTTATCACTGGTTTTAATGACCGGGTGTGGTGAAAGCGATATAGAAGACATTGAGCAAAGAGAACTTGACACAGCCGAGCGTGAGCTTGCGGAAACACAAACCGAGCTGGATGTGCCTGCCTCTGGTGCAGCGCAACCAGGCGTTGACCCTGCTGGTCTGGAACTGATATTCAGTGATGAATTCAATGGCACCGAACTCGATAGCAGCAAGTGGTCCACGGCTTTGCAGTGGGGGCCGGATTTAGTGATTAACGACGAGTTGCAATACTACGTTGATACACAGTCTAACCCGCAGTTTGGTTATAACCCGTTTAGCTTCGATGGCGAGTCCTTAATTATCACTGCCAGTGAAACGCCTACAAACCTGCTGTCGGTGGCAAATGACCAACCGTATTTATCGGGTGCAATAAGCAGCTTGTCCAAGTACGAAATAACGCATGGGTACATTGAAGCACGTATTGACTTCCCTGAAGGCACGGGCTTATGGCCTGCGTTCTGGATGCTAAGTGCTGATTTCGTTGATCTAAAACCACAGTTGTTTATCGCTGAGGGCAATGGTGCAAACCCAGACAGCATTTACCACAACTACAACTACCACGACGAAGAGGGTAACCTGCGTTCGCCGGGGCAATGGCAAGTTTCTTCAGAGAGTTTTGCCAGTGGTTTCCACACAATGGGCGTGAGCTGGAAGGCGGATGAATTGTTGTTCTTCATCGATGGTGAGCCTCGTTATCGCATCATTGGTGAAAACGTATCCAAGCAGGCCATGTATCTGATTACCAACCTGGCCGTTGGTGGCGTGTGGACCGGATCGCCCAATGCTGCGACAGAATTTCCGGCACAAATGAAGATCGACTACATACGGGCCTACCGTCACACCGGCGGATAGTGGCTTCACCGATCACGGCCTTTGTGGTCAGTATCAATATTTCTCTAGTCAGTGGTCAAGGATGACCCACTGCGATATTACTCCCCCTCTGTTAGACGCATCACGCCGGTGCGCTCCTTTGCCGATAAACCTTGGTCGTTCAAGTTCAATACATCTAGTGTTAAAATGTGGGTGCGGTAACGGCTGTATAAACTACTTTTCCTGTGCGTTATTGGCTACATACCAGGAGGATTGTCATGCCATTGGTTATATTGGTTTTCATCATGCAGGTTGTGCTGGTGGTGCACGTCATGAAAACAGGTCGTGATCAAAAATGGATCTGGATTGTGATGATGCTGCCGGGTGCCGGTGGTCTTGCTTATATCCTGCTTGAGCTTGCCCCAGATCTGCTAGCCACCCGACAAGGCAGAAACGCATCCAAACGCGTCATGTCTACGCTTAATCCCAACAAGGAATTCAATACAGCATCGCTGGAATACGAGCGCTCATCTACAGTGGCAAATTCTGTCAAGCTGGCCGAAGAGTGCTTGGCAAAAGATCGATTCAGTGAAGCTGCCAAGTTGTATCGTGGGTGCTTAACGGGGATGAATGAATTTGACCCGGACATCATGTTTGGGCTGGCTCAAAGTGAATACGGCCTGGGCAACCATACTAAAGTTCGGTCCTTGCTCGATACCGTTATCGAGAAAAACCCAGACTATAAAAACCAGGAAGCCCATTTGTTGTACGCCATGAATTTACAACAGTTAGGGGATGTGGAAAAAGCCTTAGAGGAATATGACGTGCTTGCCGGTTACTACAGTGGCCCGGAACCAACCTACCGCTACGCGATGCTCTTAAAAGAGCAGGGCAAGATTGCTAAGGCAAATCAATTGTTTGAATCAATTATGCGCACGGTTGAATTGTCGCCTAAATACTACAGCTCCTTACATCGGGAATGGATTCAGTTAACAAAAAAAGAGTTAAGCTAATGCTGAGTTGAAGTGTGTTGTTTAACAGCAACTAATTCACAAAGGTGGTGTCAAAGCGGCATGTATAAAATATTCTGTATTGTGCTGCTGACACTTTTCGTATTCTCAGCACATTCAGTGCGCGCCGAGCCAGATTTAGTCGCACTCAGCAAACATATTCTTATTGGTACAGAGGAACAAAGACAGGCCGCCGCCGATACGATTGTTGAGCGCGGTGGTAACGATATGATCCCAAGTCTGGTGCTGTTAATGCGTATAGGCGGGTCTCATGTAATAACGCAGCAGGCATTAATGGCGTTAACTGGGGAAAAGCTCCCAACCTGGCGCGCTGCCATGTTGTATCAGCAAGCCCATCCAGAAATCAAACCTCACCCAAGCTATTACGAATTAAAGCTATGGTATTGGGGTGGCATTGATAAAAAATTCTTAACTCTGTTTGACACGCCTGTTAAGCCAGACAAGCTGCGTATCCGTTTTGAAGAAATAACCTGGGGTGGGGTGCAATTTGATGGTATTCCATCGTTAGACAACCCAGAGCTCATTGCGGTTCAGGATGCAGGCTATCTTCTCAATGACGATCTGGTGTTTGGTGTTGAAATCAATGGCGATGCGCGCGCATACCCTTTACGAATTATGGGTTGGCACGAGATGTTTAATGATGTCATTGGTGGCGTGCCAGTGGCGTTGGCATACTGTACGCTGTGCGGCGCCGGGATTCTTTTTGAAACCAAACCAGACACTAGTCAGCCAGCATTTGTATTTGGTTCGTCCGGGTTGCTGTACAGGTCAAACAAGCTGATGTTTGATCACCAAACCAACAGCTTATGGAATCAGTTTACCGGTGAGCCGGTGTCGGGTTCGCTTGCGCATTCTGATATTAAGCTTAAAATTAGGCCAGTCACTATCACAACATGGCAGCAATGGCGTAACGACTACCCGCAAACAAAAGTGTTATCTATTAACACCGGACATATTCGAGATTACGATTCAGGTGTTGCGTATCGCGACTACTTTGCCTCTCCCGAATTAATGTTTCCAGCTGTTGTGGATCAGAGCCGTTTGTTGCAAAAAGACCAGGTTTACGGTATTCGTACTTTTGGCGGAGCGAAAGCCTGGCCACTAAAAGCGTTTGACACCGAACCGGTTATTAATGATTCGGTTGGACTGCTCAATGTGGTTTTAATCGGTGATGCCGCAACCCAAACGGTAAGGGCCTATCAAAGAAACGATTTAGTATTTGAAGGTGATCTCAAGAGCCTGACCAGTTCAGGTAAACGATGGAAGATGTCAGAGAACGCGCTTACTGGCCCTGATGGTCTGCGTTTGCCAAGAGTTGCAGGGCATGTGGCTTACTGGTTTGCGTGGGATGGTTACTTGGGGGCGAAAAGTGATCTGTATAGGCCGGATGAATCACAATAGCTCAGCTCAATCTGTTCAAATCACTCTAATCGAGTGATTGCTTGTCCATTCTGTTCAAATCACTCATTCGAGTGATTACTTTTCTATTATGTTCAAATCACTCTATTCGAGTGATTTGAACTCCACCTCCAAACTATCGCCTGGTAGGGCGCAGAATTGGTGGATGCCGATTTTTTTTAGGGATTCTAGTTGTAGCTTTAGGTTTTTTTGTCTTATTTCAAGGGATATGTCGTGCTCGGCTGTGCGAAGCTTTGCCGCTGCAGCGAATAGCTGGGGCAGGTTTGCCTGTTTTGGGTCGTAGATAATGGCTGAGCGCGTGCGTTTGGTTTCGTTTTGCAGGCTGCGGTTTTGTTCTTGCAGAATATACAGAATGCGCTCAAAGCCAATTGAAAATCCGCAGGCAGGTACGTCAGTATTTTTAAGGAACTTACCAATCATGTTGTCGTAGCGTCCACCACCGGCAAGTGATGACCCAAATTCTGTTGAGGCAACTTCAAATATGGGGCCTGTGTAATAACCCATGCCGCGCACCAGTGACAAATCAAACGCTACGTTGTATTGATCGTTAGCCAAGGCGTTAGCGGTTTCAATGATTTGCGTAAGCTCGGTGATAACTTGGTCATCAATGCCATTGATGTGAGAGCTCAGGGTGTCCAGTTGCACATCGCCATTGGTGTAGGCGTTTAAAAAGGCCGTTAGTTTTTCGATGCTTTGCGCTTGTAACTGTCGACCGTTAAGCTCTTTAACAATGCCATCTACACCAATTTTATCCAGCTTGTCCAGGGTAACCAATACGCCAGCGACGTCTTTATCAGCAACGCCGCAATACGTTGCGAGGGTTTCCAGAATACGTCTGTCGTTAACCCGAACAGTAAAGTTATTAAAGCCCAGCTTGGTTAAGGTGGTTGCAGAGGCGTTAATCAATTCTATTTCTACGGTGTGTGAGTTTGACCCTAAGCAGTCTATGTCGCACTGAAAGAACTGCCGGTAACGGCCCTTTTGCGAACGTTCGGCACGCCACACGTAACCCATTTGAATCGTTTTAAACGGTTTAGGTAAACGCGTGTGTGAATTGGCATAGAAGCGCGCCAGTGGCAAGGTGAGATCAAAACGTAGCCCGTAGTCGACCAAATCGTTTTCGTGACTAATGGGGCCGTCTAGTTTGAGTTTCTCGCCGCGCTTTAACACTTTAAACAGCATGCTTAAATTTTCGCCGCCATCGGCGTTTTGCAATATGTCGATGTTCTCCATAACCGGTGTTTCGATTTGATTAAAACCGAAGCTGCGGTAACTTTGCAGAATAATTGACTTAACGTGCTCACGCAGCGCTGCGTCAACCGGGTCGAAATCGCGAGTCCCTTTAACGGGCTTTGTGGACACTGGCATATTGTTTAACTCATGCAGGCGGGCGTTGGCTAACGCTGACGCTTGATCATTCTGGCAGATAATGCTTGATTATAGGTTAAACGCTCAGGCGTAGCGGGCTTCGACCATCAAGCGTTTCATTTCTCGAACTGCGTCGGGCAGGCCGGTAAACATGGCGCGGGCAACCAGACTATGGCCTATATTGAGTTCGTGAATGGTTTCGACCTCGGCAATACGCTGCACATTATTAAACTGCAGACCGTGTCCGGCATTAACCAACAAGCCCAAACTGAATGCATAATCTGATGCGCTGACAATACTGGCAAGCTCTGCCGCACGTTCGGTGTCGTTTTTGGCGTCCGCGTAGCGACCTGTGTGTAGCTCGATGACTGGCGCGCCAATACGCGCAGCGGTTTCTATCTGGGCTTCGTCCGGGTCAATAAATAATGACGCAAAAATACCGGCCTCGTGCAGTTGCGCGCAACAGTCTTTGAGTTTGTCTTGTTGGGCTATGACATCCAGACCACCTTCGGTTGTGAGTTCTTCGCGTTTTTCCGGGACAATGCATACATCGTGAGGTTTGATACGTAAAGCAATGTCCATCATTTCGCTGGTGGCGGCAATTTCCAAATTTAATTTCGATTGCGTGCAGGCAGCAAAACGCTCGATGTCGTGATCCTGTATGTGTCGTCGATCTTCTCGCAGGTGCATGGTGATGCCATCGGCACCAGCAAATTCTGCTTGCAGGGCAGCGTGCACCGGGTCGGGATACAGACCACCGCGGGCTTGCCTGACGGTAGCAACATGATCAACGTTAACGCCCAGAAAAATCGGTTGTTTCACCTGTCAATTCCTTTCATTTATTGCGTATTTGGCCGTGCTTGTGGTCAACACTAACAGATGCGTCTGGGTGGGGTAACCGTGCCGTGTGGAAAATCAGCTGTAACCGTCGTTTATTGCAACTGATTGCCTGGTGTCAGTGCCAGTTGGATATGCAGTGCGCTAAAAATCCATGGAGTGGTTGCGTCGCGCCAAATAACCGCATGCTTGACTCGGCCCTTGGCCGGTTTGATTGCAACGACCACCACCAATATGCTGCGATAGCTGCCTGCGGCCAACTGGCCCTCAAAGATCTGGTCGCCATCGTTAAATCGCCAACTATGGTCTGCCAGCAGGCTTAATTGTTGGGGTTTTAGGGATTGCAGGTATATCAGTGTGCCGCCCAATACGCTGACCAGCACCAGTGCTGCGCGAAAAAACCAGGCAATGGGACATTGAATAATGGCAGCAACACTGAGCAACAGTGCTGCAAAATATAAAGTGCGAAACAGCTTAGACGGCTGGAGAGTGACCCGCCAGACTTCGGGCGATTTTGTCGATAATGGTTTGATAGCGAGCATCCTTGTCTTTGCCACAAACGAGCCGGTATAGCTCCGGTTCCTGCCAATCAAGCAGGCTTTCAAAGTCAGCTCGTTCCTGAGCTGACGCGTCATCATAGTACAAGTCAAGATACCCTAGCATGGCTTTGTCCAGCTCACGCATTCCTCGCCGGCATTTCCAGCGCAGTCGGGATTTTTCACTCATAACAATCCTTCCACAACCATGCTTCCCCAATAGTGCTCCGTAAGGCGCTCAAGAATACTAGCCGCGTCTTTCTACCAGCATTTTTTTAGTTTCAGCAATGGCTTTGGCTGGGTTTAAACCTTTGGGACATACCTGCGCACAATTCATGATGGTATGGCAGCGATACAGTTTAAACGGGTCTTCCAGATCATCCAGTCGTTCGCCAGTGGCATCATCACGCGTGTCGGCCAACCAGCGATAACTGGCCAGCAGCGCTGCCGGGCCCAGGTAGCGATCGCTGTTCCACCAGTAGCTGGGGCAACTGGTTGAACAACATGCGCATAAAATGCACTCGTAAGCACCGTCGAGTTTTTCTCGATCTTCAGGTGTTTGCAGTCGCTCGCGATCAGGTGGTGCCGGCGAATCAGATTTAAGCCACGGCTCTACCGATGCGTATTGGGCATAGAAATGCGTTAAGTCGGATACAAGGTCTTTGATGATGGCTTGGTGCGGTAAAGGGTAAATAGTGATGTCACCGTCAATATCAGCCAGGGCCATTGTGCAGGCCAGGGTGTTGCTGCCATCGATGTTCATCGCGCAAGAACCACAAATGCCTTCACGACAAGAACGCCTGAACGTGAGCGTGGCATCCATTTCGTTTTTAATTTTAATGATGGCATCGAGCACCATCGGACCACAGCTATCCATATCGATATCGTAGGAATCGATACGTGGGTTTTTACCGCTGTCTGGGTCGTAGCGGTAGATCTTAACTGTTCGGGTGTTGGTTGCGCCTTCAGGGGCGGGGTAGTGCTTACCCTTACCAACTATCGAATTAGCAGGCAGTCTGAATTCCGCCATGGTGTTCTCCCGTCTTCTTTTTACGTTTAGACTTTGTTAGTTAGCGGCCAACAAGGCACGCTTGCTTAATTTACTGGCTTTACCTGCTCAATATACCCGCGTTTTAGGCGGAATAACCTCACATTCGTCTGTCAGGGTGTACATGTGGACGGGTCGGTAATCGATGCTGACATTGGCTTTTTCATCAGTCCAGGCCAAGGTGTGCTTCATCCAGGTATCATCGTTGCGCTCTTCAAAATCATCTCTTGCGTGCGCACCGCGACTTTCGGTTCGGTTGTTTGCGCCATAAATAATGGTTTGCGCCTGACACAAAAGATTTTCCAGTTCCAGCGTTTCAACCAGGTCGGTATTCCAGATAAGGTTCGGGTCATCAACGCGTACATCGTCAAAGCTATCGACGATGTCGCGCATTTTTACCAGTCCTTCTTCCAGTGATTCACCGGTTCTGAAAACGGCCGCATGCTTTTGCATGGTGCGCTGCATGTTGTCGCGAATTTGTGCAGTACCGGTTGAGCCCTTGGCGCTGCGAATGCGATCAAGGTGTTCAAGAATCGGTGCAGAGTCTTCTTCTGTTAATGGTTTATGTGCGCTGCCAGGTTTAATCAGCTCGGCAGCTCTGAGTGCCGCGGCGCGACCAAACACAACAATATCAAGTAGGGAGTTACTGCCCAATCGATTCGCACCATGTACCGACACACATGCCGCTTCGCCAATGGCCATAAGACCTGGAACCACGGTGTCAGGGTCGCCGTCTTTTAAAGTCACGACTTCGCCATGGTAGTTTGTGGGTATACCACCCATGTTGTAGTGAACCGTTGGCAGTACTGGTATAGGTTCTTTGTTGACATCGACACCAGCAAAAATGCGTGCCGATTCAGAAATACCTGGCAGACGTTTTTCAATAACATCGTTACCCAAATGCATCAGGTTTAAAAAACAGTGATCGTTATCAGGGCCAACACCGCGACCACCGTTGATCTCCATGGTCATTGAGCGACTGACCACATCGCGTGATGCCAGATCTTTTGCGTTAGGCGCATAACGTTCCATAAAACGTTCGCCCTCGTTGTTGGTTAAGTAACCACCTTCACCACGAACACCCTCGGTAATCAGTACCCCGGCACCATAAATACCGGTTGGGTGGAACTGAACAAATTCCATGTCCTGCAGCGGTAAGCCGGCGCGTAAAACCATGGCGTTGCCATCACCAGTACACGTGTGCGCAGAGGTGGCAGAGAAGTAGGTGCGCCCGCAGCCACCGGTTGCCAGAACCACCATGTGCGCTTGATAGCGATGTAATTCGCCAGTTGCCAAGTCTAAGGAGATAACGCCTTTGCACTCACCATCGACCATGATTAAGTCGATAGCGAAATGTTCAATGTAGAACTCGGCGTGGTGCTTTATAGATTGCTGATACAGCGTGTGCAATATGGCATGGCCGGTTCTGTCTGCTGCAGCGCACGTTCGTTCTGCTGTACCTTCGCCAAAGTTGGTTGTCATGCCACCAAAAGGGCGTTGGTAAATTTTGCCTTCTTCGGTTCTGGAAAACGGCACACCAAAATGTTCCAACTCGATAACCGCCGGAACCGCTTCACGACACATGTATTCAATGGCATCCTGGTCGCCCAACCAGTCTGACCCCTTAATGGTGTCGTACATGTGCCAGTTCCAGTGATCATCACCCATGTTGCCAAGCGATGCACTCATGCCACCCTGAGCCGCAACGGTGTGTGATCGAGTCGGGAACACTTTTGTTATACAGGCTGTTGATAGTCCTTGAGCTGCCATACCCAAAGTTGCACGCAGGCCCGCGCCGCCGGCACCGACAATAACAACGTCGTAGGTGTGATCGATAATTTTATATGCGTTGGTCATGATGTTTGATTAACCAGTGTTTGATTTCTTTAAAAGCACTCAAGTATCGAAGGAACGCTACGCGGTGAACGCAATGCGCATAACAGAGAACACGCCGAGTACTGCCATGAAAACGCACAGCATGGTGACGCCAATGATGACGGCTGTGCGTGGGCCATGGTTGCCGATGTAGTCTTCGATGACCATTTGCAGTCCCAGCTTTGCATGGTAAAAGCCGGTTGCAATAAGCAGTATTAATAAAACGGCAGTGAATGGCTGGCTAACCCAGGAGCGTATCTCGACCTGTGTCATACCCGGTAAGGAGGCGACCGAAAAACACAGCCACAAAACCAGGGGGACCATGGCAATGGCGGTAAGACGTTGCACCCAGAAATGGCTGGTGCCGTCTTTGGCTGAGCCGTGACCTTTAACTTGCGACAGCGGGGTTCTTAAATTGCTCATGATGCGCTCGCAATAATCCAGGTGATAAGAGTCAGTACGCCAGCAACCGCAATGGATACTTTCGCAGTCTTGTTCGCCGTTTCAACTTCAAATCCAACACCTGCGTCCCAGAACAGATGGCGAATGCCGTTGCACATGTGAAAGTAGAGTGTGAACGTGAATACAAACATGGCTAACTTCCCGAGCCAGGAATTTAACAGCCAAAGCATGGTGCTTGAATCTGTTGGTGCTCCTGCCGCACTGGCAATGACGAGCACCAGAATAAAAAGGGCAACGCTGTTAATAACTCCGGCAATGCGATTGCCGATGGACACGTACGCAGTGATCGGGAGTTTGTACACCTGTAAATGCGGCGAAAGTGGCCGCTTGTCGTTCCGGGTCATTTTGTTGTCTCTGTGCGCTTCTTTAGTGGCAGTGTTTGTCGCCGTTGTCGATACGATTATGGGTCGCAGTTATGGGTGCTTGCAGGTTCAAAAATCGGTACAACGACCGTTCTTTTCCCAGTCTCCATAGCGTGTCGGTTCGGGTCCTTTCTGACCGCCATGTTCAACGGGCAGTGTAGTTTGCAAATGTGGGTGTTCTGCAGGCTTTTTCGCATCGGACGGCGATTCTTTCAAACTTGCCTGTGACGGCTCGTCAGACACCGGATTTGGCTTTTCGTTTGCAGCCACGTTGTTGTCACCTGGCTCGGTTTCGGGTTGTTCAGGCAAGGTTCTCATCCGTCACTTTGTCTTTTCTGTGGACGCCGCGCACTACTGCGACGCATGCCGATATCCTGTACAAGAATTGGTCCGATATCGGCAAAATAGCGCAGTTTGGCTACACTGGCACTTGGGCCGAAAAAGACGTTCACCGGCCTCAAAAACTGATACGGTTACTCGGGACAGTCGGATTGCGTGCATGTGCGGAATGCAAACGTGTGCGCAGCCCTTCAAAACACATTTATTGTAGCAGTTAGCCGCCTTCCACGCTGGCGCGGACAGGGCCTGAACCCGTGTATTTATGTTGTTAGAGTCAATAGTCTTATGAACAAAGAGTGGCAACAAAGAATTATCGAACAGGCAGGCGGCGAAGCTGATGTCACTGTCGACGATGCCGGAAATATCAGCTTTGGTGGCAAGCTTTCGCCTGCTGGCATGGCCATCGAGCCGTTAGCTGACACAGGCTTGCCAGTGCTCGTCGATCTGTCGCGTCTGGCGGTTGTCGACATTGTCGATAAGAGTGCAGCTGAAACAAAAGAGGTTGGGGCAAAAGAATTTTTCCAGAATCAGGTGTGTAATGACTTGAGTGAACTGGGTGCCGACGCGGTACAGCTAAATGGATATTGCAGTCCCAAGGGACGTTTGCTGGCCCTGTTTACGGTATTCGCTGTTGAAGGCGGCTTGCGGGTGCTTTTGCCAGATGACGTTGCACCAGCCTTTATCAAACGTCTGCAAATGTTCGTGCTTCGCGCAAATGTCAAAGTTGAGCTGAGGACCGACCTGGTTTGTAACGCGTTGGTTGTGGATGCGTCATCGGGTGTGGATGCGATTGAATTGCCGGACGCTTTTCCAGCTTTGCCCGATGCACCACTAACTTTGAGTCGCGGTAAAGATGAAAAAGATGAAGATGTGCAAATCTATCGCTGGCATGATGACAATATCGGACAGGCGAAAGCGCGTTATGTGTGTATTGGTTCGGCGGATGCGCTAATTTCGTTGTGGCGATGCGAGACATTCACCCGAGCCGGATGGTCTTATTGGCGTTGGGGTGACATTAACGCAGGCATTCCAAATGTGTTCGAATCCAGTGCCGATCAATTCATTCCGCAAATGCTGAACATGCAACTGATTAACGGTTTGAGTTTTAAAAAAGGCTGCTACCCGGGCCAGGAGATTGTTGCTCGCATGCAATACCTGGGTAAGCTGAAAAAGCACATGAAACGCCTGCATCAAGCGGGGGTTACAAATGCCCCCGAGCCTGCAACCACTTTAACAACCGATGCCAACAACAACGCCGGACAAGTGGTCGATGCTGTTGTTGATGAGCATGGTCTGAATTTACTTGCGGTGGTTAACATAGACACACCGGTGAGCGAACTTATTTTGGACGGCAATGTAGTGACAGAAGCAGTGCTGCCTTATGATTTAGCCCCGGAATCATCTCCAAAAGACGAAGCATGAGCCCATCATGCCCATTGTCTACCGCGCTGCGAACATCGTCGATGCACAACTGGTCATGGATGAATTGCGCGCGGCCGGATTTCAGGTGCGCATGAGCGGTAGTTATCTCAGTGGTGCTGCCGGTGAGTTGCCACCGGATCAGGTTATCACCGTCTGGATCGATTCAGATCGTCAGTACGATCGGGCACGTTTGGTCGTCGCTGAATTTGAAGCTTCGCAGCGAGCCGGAGGTGCTGACAAGCCATGTGGTCAATGCAACGAAATGCTGTCACCGCAATTCGGCAAATGCTGGAAATGCGGTGCCTGGCAGGTTGAAGAGTAGCGTCTTTAATTCAAAAGCGTTGCAAGCTTGCGACGATATTGTCCAGTTAACGGGTCATCACCGAGAACGTTGAAAAGCGCTAAAAGTTGTTTACGTGGCGCACCATCGTTATATCCGGGATCTTTTTGCACAAGTTCCAAAAGCCCGTCCATACCGGCTTGCACATCACCAGACAAAGCCGTTGAGATGGCAAGTTGATAACGCACCTCGCTGTTGTCAGGTTGTGCATCGAGTTCCTGCTGCAGAGTTTGCACCGTTTTCGATGTGTCGGCTTCGCGCGCTAACTCAATGGTCCCGGAGAGTCGATTGGCAGCTGTCGTGTCTTTCTGGTCGTCGGGCAATGCGCTCAAGCAACTGGTTGCCGTTTCCAGATCGCCTGTGCTGACACAAACCTGACCAAGCGCCAGCAGAATCTCAGGGTTCTCAGGGTCGGCCGCTTGTCCGGTTTGCAGAAGTTCTCTCGCGCCGTCCACGTTACCTTGCTCATACAGATTCATGGCTTGGGCGACGGTTGTGTTAACCGGCTCAGCATCAGCATCTTCCGCTGCTGCTCCATCACCGGGTGCAATGTTGTGCTTTTCCAGAAACGCCCGGACTTCAGTTTCAGGCAATGCTCCCATGAATTCATCGACCAGCTGCTGATTGCTGAACAGTTTCACGGTGGGCAGGCTGCGAATGCCCAGCTGCTGTGCAATACCCGGGTGCGCCTCGGTGTCGAGTTTGGCGAGCACAAACGCACCGTTATGTTCAATGGCCAGCTTTTCCAGTACCGGCATTAAGGCCTTGCAGGGCCCACACCAATCTGCCCAGAAATCGACCAGAACGGGTTGGTTGACCGAGCCTTCAACAACAACCTCCATGAAATTTTGTTCATCGAGCTGAATGATGTACGGTGAATCTGCCATGCTTGTGCTTCAATTTAAGTGGACTGAGCTACATAGTGTGTCGTCTGATGGCACTAACTTCAAGGGCTTTGGCTCGCTCATGTGATCAGGTCCACCAGTTAGTGCGCTACACTTTACCTCTATGCTGTAAAACCCATCCATCCAAAAAACTTAAGTCTGGCGAACCAATGAGCCGAACACTATGAGCCGAGAATATGATGCCGCCTCCATTGAGGTGCTCAGTGGCCTTGATCCGGTGCGCAAACGCCCCGGAATGTACACCGATACGCAGCGTCCAAATCATTTGGCCCAGGAAGTCATTGACAACAGTGTCGATGAAGCGCTGGCGGGCCACGCGTCTGACATACAAGTGAAACTGTATAAAGACGGGTCCCTGGAAGTCACCGACGATGGTCGCGGCATGCCGGTCGATATGCACCCCAAAATGAAAAAACCGGGTGTGGAAGTCATCCTCACCACTTTGCATGCCGGTGGCAAGTTCTCCAACGACAACTATCGTTTCTCGGGTGGCTTACACGGGGTGGGTGTGTCGGTGGTGAATGCACTGTCGAAAAAACTCGAGGTCTCCATTCGTCGCAAAGGTCATGAATTCCTTGCCACTTTCAAAGGCGGCAATGTCGATAAGAAACTCAAGCCAGTCGGCAAGGTGGGGCAGAGAAACACAGGTACCCGCATTCGATTCTGGCCTGACAAAAAATATTTCGACTCAGACAAAATTTCACTGATTAAGTTACGACATTTATTACGTGCCAAAGCCGTATTGTGTCCGAAGTTGCGAGTTCGACTGCACGATGAAGCCAGTGGTGAAAAAGACGAGTGGTATTACGAAGACGGACTGGTCGATTATCTAACCGGCGCTGTAGAAGGTTATGAACGCTTACCTGACGCACCATTGTCGGCAACCATGGAAGCCAGTACCGAAGCTGCCGAATGGGCTGTTCTCTGGTTGCCCGAAGGTGGTGAACCGGTGCAGGAAAGCTATGTCAATCTGGTTCCCACAGCGCAGGGCGGAACGCATGTTAATGGATTACGTACCGGCCTGACCGATGCTATTCGTGAGTTCTGTGATTTTAGAAATCTGGTGCCGCGTGGGGTGAAAATCACACCCGAAGATGTGTGGGACAAAGTCAGTTTTGTGCTGTCGACAAAAATGGAAGACCCGCAGTTTTCAGGACAAACCAAAGAGCGATTGTCATCGCGCGAGTCTGCTGTTTTTGTTAGCGGTGTTGTCAAAGACGATACTGCGCAATGGCTTAATCAACACCCCGAAACCGGTGATCAGATTGCTGCCATGGTTATCGCCAGTGCGCAACAGCGCTCGCGTGCGGGCAAAAAAGTGGTTCTCAAAAAGGTCTCCACCGGGCCTGCGTTGCCCGGCAAGCTAGCCGACTGTGCATCAACCGATCTGGAGCGCACTGAGTTATTTCTGGTTGAGGGTGATTCAGCGGGTGGGTCTGCCAAGCAGGCCCGCGATCGAGAATTCCAGGCCGTTATGCCGCTGCGTGGAAAAATACTGAACACCTGGGAAACCGACGTTACCCAAATTCTCGGTTCACAAGAGGTGCATGACATATCGGTAGCCATCGGTATGGAGCCCGGTTCGACTGACTTATCCGGTTTACGCTACGGCAAAATCTGCATTCTTGCCGATGCCGATTCCGACGGTGCACACATCGCAACATTGTTGTGCGCCTTGTTCGTGCGGCATTTTCGAACGCTGGTTGCTGCCGGCCATGTTTACGTTGCCATGCCACCGTTGTTCCGTGTCGATGTAGCAAAAGAGGTTTTCTACGCTGTAGATGAGCCGGAACGTCAGGCCATTCTCGATCGCATAGAGGCCGAAAAGAAAAAGGGCAAAGTAACCATTACGCGTTTTAAAGGCCTTGGTGAAATGAACCCTTTACAACTGCGAGAAACATCGGTAGCACCTGATACCAGACGGTTGATTCGTTTAACCATCGCCGATGGAGATGACACCAATAAAGTGATGGACATGTTATTGGCTAAAAAGCGCGCCAG
>CALHOI010000041.1 GCA_938035525.1 uncultured Granulosicoccaceae bacterium | reverse complement strand
TCGGCCTCAGCATCAAGCAAAGCATCAGCCAGCATACGTCTTGCGCTTTCCAGGTCAGACAGCATTTCAGTGATGGCCGATGAGTTAGGCGCAGCCTGGTTTTGTGGAAGCCGTTGCAATCGCGCGGATGTGTTTTCAATATCCCGGCAAGCCTCTCGCAAGTGCAGCATCGACTCCCCTAGTTTGGCTTGACTGGTGGTTGCCCGCGTGGCCAGTGACAACATATTATCGAACGACTTTTCCGTTAAGCCCATTAGCGGAGTCTGCGCAGCTAATGTTGGATTACCAGGCGACTTGTTGCCAGCAACAAACGATGACTCAGCAAAGGCTTCAGCACCACTGGTTTGCGCAACATCACGTTGTTTTGCCTGCACCGTTGTGCTCCCAACCAACAACAATGTTTGCAACTCGCCCAAGCCATTTTGTACGGCGGTATCCAGTGCCACACCATCTGCAAGCCGCAGTTCATCTTCTAACGCATGCGCCTTATCGGCCAGCTCAGACTGCCCCGCCATGCGAGCGCTGCCTTTTATTGTGTGTAAGCTGCGGAATATATGATCCAGCGCATCGGCGCGTTCATCATCGTCAGACAGTCGCAGCTCTTGCGCTCGAAGCGTGTCCAGTAGTTCGCGCGCTTCCTCTTCAAACACACTTTCAATAGCACTGACTTGAGCACCCATTTCAAGGCCCGGTTTACGTTCCGGCACCCACGGCTCACATCGGGATACAAAATCATTGAGCCTGATCATGACACTGGCATCGTCGTCATCAATGGGTCTTTGCGCTTCCATTGCTTCAAGACGCTCATTTAATAATTCCAGCAGCTCACCAATGTATTCAGTCTCAACCCGATTAAACGCTTCGCCGCTACGTTGCTTGAATAAAGCCGCTTTTTGCAACGGTTGAGCTATGGCGATAATGGCTTGTGCATCCACGGTTTGCGCACTGCCGGTTAAGGTATGCAAAGCACGAAGCATGTCCCGGTCAGGCAAGGCAAACAGGGGATTGATATCCGGCATATTGACACCGGCTTTCTGAACATCGCGCAACACAGCTGCGCGTTGTGCATCGTTATCAAAGGTTTTTGATGACAAGGCATCGGCAACTGATTTTTGTAAACTGAGCATATGCTGGTCACATTCTCTGAAAAACACTTGCTCCAGAGTATTATCAAGTGTCATCACAGGACCTTCGTCAGAAGTGTCGTCTGAGTCTGCCAACACGCCTTCAAGCAACACAGTTTCGTCGAGTTGCTCGTGTTCCGCGTGATCAAAAGCCGTGGCGGGTTCCATCTGAGTCACGTCTAACTCAGTGGCTTCTAATTTGGTTTCTTCTAACTTGGTCTCTTCTAATCTGGTCTCTTCAAATCTGGTGGCCTCAAATTTTGCCGTTTCAAATTGGGTTGACTCAAGCTCCGTATTTTCAAAAGCTGTGCGTTCAAACTCAGTTGCTTCAAATTTATTGGCTTGCCCTAAACCTGCATCAATCATAGTGGCATCGAATTCATTCGATGTATTGTCCAACAAAGCGTCAACCTCATCATCGGTCGCACTTTGTATAAGGATGCCATGAACATCCATAGCCAGAGTTAAGTCTTCGCTGTCCTCATCGTATAATTCTATTGAAGCTGGAATATTCTGGGTCGATTGGCCTGAGGTTGCTGCTGGAAACGCAGTGCTAGATTCTTCTGGGCTGGCATCATTAAGCCGGCGTATCAGGTTTTGCACCCCATCGATTGGATCAGAGCCACTTTGCATCTGGTTAATCAGTTGCGGCAACAATGCAACCGACTCATCGAGCAACGCATGCGCATGCAGGGTTTGTTCATTTGCACCCAGCACCCTCACATTGGCATTAGCCAGTTGTTCAAGTTCAACAGCTTTAAATGCCAAGGCTTCGCTGGCCAGTGAGTCGTAGGCTGTTATCAACTGATCTTTAACGACCGCCACTTGCTGTTTATTGTCGTTAAGCTCTGCCTTTTGATAATCTGGCAAGCTGGCGCTGATGATACTCAGTTGTGCCAGCGACACAGTTACAAAACCCTCTGCTTCGGTATTCAGTGTTTGCTCTGCATCGCTTAGTGCGTTGCCATGAACTGCACCAGCATAAGCCGCAGGCTGGCCTGAACTTAAGTTAAACATGGCCTCTTCGGCTTCAAGCAATAACTGCCCCGCCGCGCCGTTGGGTTGCAGCACACTGTTCAGGTAATAACCCAGTGACACCATTACCGTAGCAAGATCAGTACGTGTGGATTGGCTTAATGATTTATGTTCGTGCAACTTGATAAAATTTTGCACGCCGTTAATCAGAGGGCTCACTTCGGGCATCGGCAATATCTGTAACGCAGAATCGATGACCGACAATTTTTCTAAAATGTCATCAACACAGATGTTTGCGCCAGAAGCCGTTGTATTTGCGCTGGACTCAGAACGCGTTTGATTATTCTCTTGTGCAAAGACCGCTATTAAGTCTTCCTCAACCGCCAATAGTTTAAGCTCTGCCTCAGCAAGACACGCGGCTAAAATGGAATCAAGGTCGGTGTGACTGTCAGGATTCGTACGCACGCGTACGGCATTAAGCTCAGTGTCCAGAGCTCGCTCGAGTCGTACTAAAGAATCAGCAAGGCGCTCTTTAACCTGTGCAAGCGATTGCGGCTTAACATTGTCTAGCTCTGCAAACGATTGATTGATCATTGTCATGTGTCGCAATGATTCTTGCGCACCCAGCAGTAAAATAGCCGGCTCAAGCTGCGCCAAACGTTCCCGTATTGCTTGGTTATCACTTAGACCAACCGTGTCATCAGCTAACCATGCGCGCGCACTTTCCGTTTCGTGTTCGATGGCGTCACGTATAGAGTCTGCCAGCCGATCACCAACGCCATCGAAAGTGACGTGCGACGGGTCGGAAGCCAGATTTTTTGGTATGAATCGATCAAGTCGAAAACGGCGCCGCAACAACATCGCTTTGGGTGAAGTGGCTGTTGACAAAGCCACGTAATACAGCAGATTAAGATAAAGGCGTTCGGGCACAGGTTTGGCAAATGCAGCTGTGTCGTTAACGTCTAACTTTGTGTAGCCATCAAGTAAACGCTCAATCTGTGCAAATAGCTTTTGCAATGCGGCGCTGTTGTCCAAAGCATCCTGCATAACCGATTGGCAAATAAACTCAGCACTTTCAAATAGCGGCATCAACGATTGTAATGCGTTAGGCACATCGCAACTATTAGCCAGATTTGCAAACACCACGCTTAGTTCACTGAGCGATTCGCGAAGCTTGTCGTCACTGGTAAACCAACCCAGCAAGCCATTCATGAGGGGCTGTCGGGATGCTTTGATTTGTTCAACAAAAAAATTAATTTGCGCCTTATCGGGAACAGCCTGGCTGGACGTATCAGGCAAGTCTATGCCGCTGGCCACAACCAGCATTTCAGAGAGCAGTTCTTCTGATCGACACGCTCGGCAGTTATTAATAACGGGCAACAGTGGTAGCGCACTGTCAATTGCACCCGGCTTTTGCAAGTGAGCCACGTAATCTGCCAGACGATCGCCAGCAAAAATCAGCGTGTGCGCACAGGCGTCACGATCATCAACCGCATTTGCATCCATGGCTTTTAACAGCAGCATCAATTCTGTGGTGACAAGCTTTGCACCTTGCCTGTCCAGCAACTGCAATGTGTTGTGAATATCCTCTACAGCAATAATTAAGGAATCAAGCTGCGACGACTCGGACAAGTAACGCTTAATAAGCTGACGCACCGCCAAACAACTTGTGTGCAAATGAGCCAGCGCCAACGGAGAGAAATCAGGCGCTTGTCGTGGCCTGCCCTGTAAACTTAGCTGCAATGCTTCGTCAGGCATGGGTCACCTTGTTGCGTGCCACCTTGGAATTGATTCTGGAGTGTTCGCTTGTGCTGTTCGCAGACTCACTGTCGCCACTGCCAGCCATAGCGTTGCGTTGGCTTGCAGTTTTGCCTCTTAGTTGTCTTTCGCTTAGCTGTTTTTCTCGGGGTAATTTAAAATCGCTAACACTGGCGCGTAACTCTGCCGTGATGGTCTGCAAATCTTCCAGTGACTTGGCAGAGTCTTGCAGCTGCAGCGTGGAATCGCGGGTAATGTTATTTATAACACCCATGTTCCCCGACAGTTGCTTAACCACGCCAGCTTGTCTGAGCGATTTGGATGCTATATCGCTGATCAGCCCATTAAGCTCGTTTGAAACCCGATCAATTTCGTTCAAGCTGTTATTGGCCAGACGTGCCGTTTTGTGACCGTCATCGAGTTCGCCAACGGTTTTGGACATAGACTTTAATGTGATCGTGGCATCTTGCTGAATCAAGTCACTCAGATTGGCGATATCACGCGTGGCCAAACCAAGTGATTCAGCCAAGTGAGAGATGTCATCGCTCAGCTGCAAAACACTGTCGCTACCGCCATGACTGGCTTGCGCCGATGAACGAATGGTGGCATTGAGTGCCAACAAATCAGTGCGCTTAACCACCATTTCTATGTCTTTCACACGATCATTAATAGCCGACGACGTTTCTACCAGGCGTTGCATTAGCCGTGTTGTCATTTCGGCTTGGTCACGGATACGCAACAAACCATCAACATTCGCCTGCACGGCAGCATTACCGGCACGCGCTTGCTGCACCGATAAATCGGCTATGCGCGAGGATTCAACTGCATGAGCTGAAAGTTGCGCCATGGTATCGCTCATCACGTTCAGATAATTTGATGAACGATGAATCTCTCTGGCTTGTACTGAACTGGCTTTGGCAAGATGGTCTGCAGATTCTCGTGTTTCGGCTACGGAGGCCTTTACCATATCGGCCGATGCCGTTACCGCACGAACCAACCGGCGCAATTCATCAACCGCGAAATTAAACGCATCAGCCACCGCACCGGTAGATGCTTCGCTGACCGTAGCCCTGACCCGTAAGTCGCCTTGCGCCAAAGGTGTTATTTCGTCGAGCAATCGCAGGATTGCGCCTTGCTCGTTACGGGCCTTGCCAGCGGTGGCATGTTGCCGGCGATTTGCGCTGCGCCACATTCCCCACAACAGCAATGCAAATAAGGCTGTACTTAACGCGGCAAGGACTAAGGCTCGGTTTTGGAAACGGGTGACTTGTACTCGTTGCTCTCGTAAGCGTTCCAGACCACCACGCAACCTGCCAAGCTGATCTGCATTAACAGCGGCAACAGAATTTTGCTCAACAACATCGGCGCCATTCGCCGAAGGTGCGGCGACAGGTGCTGTAATAGGCGTGGTGCGCAATTGCGCGTATTGAGTACGCAGCGACTCAACCATGCTGCGTGCCTCTGGTGTTTTAATATCACCATCGATCACCGCATTTTCTAAAATGGACAGGAGATCGGAGAATCCATTCCAGAATGCCAAATCTGGCAAGCCGCCTTTATTAGTGCCTTGTTTATCGGCCAACGCCGCCATGGCCTGCGCGTACTGAGCAAGAGATTGCGTGCCTCGACCTTGTTCAAGCCATTGCTCTAACGTCTTTGCATTGCTGGCAAGCTTGGTAATGCCGCTATTAAACCGAGTGATCGAAAATGTTGCGGTGCTGGCATCCGTACTTGCTGAATCACTGGCATCCTGTGCAGATTGCACAACCGCCTGCAATTGAACAGATGACTGGGCTTGCTGCGCGCTTAACGAATTGGCTTTAAACAAACAGTACAGTAATGCAAGCAACAAAAATGGCAATATGATTAACGGCCACCGTAAGCGCCAATCAGTGTGACTGAAGTCGACATTGGCAAACCAGTCTTTAACAGCGCCAACGCTGATGAAATTAAAGCTCATGCCGGTTCGCACTGAATGTTCAGGAATCGCGATGACTGCAACAGATGAGTAATATCAACAATGCGGTATCGCTTACCAAGATCATTGATGGCCAAATTGCGTACTGGCCACTCATCGTTACTGTGTGCTTGTGTATCTGCGCTGTCCGGGCCCAGGGTGTCGGGCGCGTGGCGAGAAACACCATGCACTTCGTCTATTCTGAGCCCGGCAATACCAAGATCTCGTGCAACTTCGATAACCCGACCAGTCGCGGCACCACCATTGAGATACAAACCCAGATCGGTGATGGGTAATAAGCGCCCGTCAGCAACTGCTACCCCGCAAAACCAGTCGTTGGTGCCCGCTTCTGCCGTAACAACCAGCCCATCATGAATGCAATGGACTGCAGCAGACCTTGCCGCCAGAGCCAAACCGCCAGCACTGAATAAAATGTGACTAGACGCGCTCATGGGCGGCCAGTGCAGAGTTAACACAGCTGAGTAAAGCGCGCTTTTTGACCGGCTTGACCAGGTAATCGAACGCGCCCTGACGCAATCCCCAAATGCGATCTGTTTCCTGATCTTTGGTGGACATGATAATAATAGGAATACCCGAGGTTGATTCCATGCGGCGTAATTCACGCGTTGCCTGAAACCCGTTTAATCCCGGCATAACAATGTCCATAATAATAAGATCAGGGCTATGTTGTTTTGCCAGGCTCATGCCTTCTTCGCCCGTGCTGGCCACCAACACCTCGTGGCCGCTTGCCCGCAGCAGCGCACCATAGGCATGCGCATCAGTTGCCGAGTCTTCTATTAACAGTATGTCTGCCACAAATAATTAACTGCCCGGATTAGTATCGGTTTCAGATGCGGCGGTCGCCGCAGCCGTCGCTGTATTATTTGCATCTGCACGCCGCTTAAGCGCAAGTTTTAAATGCTTTGCGACGGTCTCTGTCATTTGGTTCGCGCTGAACGGTTTTGCCAGGTGATCGTCGGCACCGGCAACACGCCCCCGCGCCCGATCAAACAGTCCGTCCTTGCTGGACAGCATAACAACCGGAATATCCCGAAAATCGGCGTTGTTTTTGATGAGTGCACAGGTTTGGTAACCATCGAGTCGCGGCATCATGATGTCGGCAAATACCATGGCTGGCTTGTTTTCTACTACCTTGGCCAAAGCCTCAAAACCATCACTGGCGGTGACAACCGACAGGCCTATATCGGTAAGGAAACCACTGGCAGAACGCCGTACAGTTTTACTGTCATCCACAACCAGCACCACTGGCCGAGTGGATGAAGTATCAGTTTCAGGGTCGGGCGCTGCCATATTAGGGGTTCTCTTGTAATCAAAAATATCGGCGGCCAGCAGTGTGATCGCTTTACTCATGAGATACTACTGATACGTTAATTCGAGTCTACTGCAAACGATGACTTTGTCCCTTGGCATTGTAATGGATCCTATCGAATCCATCGCACCTTATAAAGATACTACTTTGGCTATGATGCTGGCCGCGCAGCAACGCGGTTGGAGTCTTCACATTATTATGCAGGAAGACATCTATTTGCATGTGGGTCGCGTGCATGCTTCCATGCGCAAGGTCACCGTGTATGACGACAACGATCACTGGTTTGATGCGCAAGACGAAGTCGATGCGCCATTGAGCGAGCTCGACATCATATTAATGCGCAAAGACCCGCCATTTAATATGGATTATATTTATACAACTTACCTGCTGGAACGGGCGACCGTTGAAGGTGTGCTGGTCAGTAATCGACCATCGTCTTTACGTGATGTTAATGAAAAACTCTACACGGCCTGGTTTAGCGAACACTGCCCGCCCACACTGGTCACAGCCAATGCGGCCCGATTAAAGCGCTTTGTTACCGAACACGAAGACGCCATCGTCAAACCGCTGGACGGTATGGGCGGCGAGTCAATTTACAGACTGACACCCACCGACCCCAACATTAATGTGATTCTCGAATACATGACACAAGGTGATAAACGCCAGATCATGGCGCAGCGCTACCTTCCCGAAATTGTCGATGGCGATAAACGCGTGCTCGTGGTCAACGGCAAGCCAGTGTCACATGCTTTGGCGCGGGTACCGGCTCAGGGCGAAACCCGCGGTAATCTGGCAGCTGGAGGACGAGGTGTACCGGTGCCGCTGAACGACCACGATAGAAAACTGGCCGAATCTCTCGGGCCACACCTGGTGGAAAAAGGCCTGCTTTTTGTCGGTCTGGACATCATTGGCACATCCTTAACCGAAATTAACGTTACCAGCCCAACTTGTGTACGAGAATTGGACAACCATGTTCATGCGGAAAGTCATGCGGAAAGTCAGGCGTCTGGACAAGGATACCAACGAGGCATTGCAGACGACTACCTGGATGCCCTGGCCGACGTGCGAGACAGCGCTTCCTGATCTACACTTTCGTATGACTATTTGCCAACTAATGTGCGCCGAATATTGTGTCGATGGACGCTAAACCAGACGTATTAACCATTACCCTTTTCGGGGCCGCGGCCGCACACGCCATTTTTATTCTGGGCGTCAGCTTCAATCCGCTTCTGCAAGAGCTTCGCACCCCACCACCTCTTGAGGTGGTACTGGTACAAAGAACTGACAGCGAAAGACCCGAAGAAGCCGATTACCTGGCCGAGTCTGCGCAGGACGGCGGTGGCGAAAACGAAGACCAAACGCGCCCCTCTTCGCCTTTTACCAGTGATCAAGACCTGGACACCGATGGCATTGCACCAACCGCCATGCAGGCCAGCTCGCCCAAACCATCGGTAGCTGCAGACGATGCAGTTTTAACAACACTGTATTCCGATCGCGAAATTAATTCTGAAACCGAAGAAAAGGAAGCCACCGAAGACAGCGAATTGGTGGCCGAAGTCAAGGTCGATCACTCCTTTGAGATCGCGCGATTACAAGCAGAGATCGATCGTCAACAGGAACAAACAGCCAAACGGCCAAAGAAAAAATTCCTGACCGCCAGAACCCACGAAGCCACCAGCGCCAAATACATGTATCGCTGGGTTGAGAAAGTTGAGCGCATTGGCAACTTGAACTACCCCGATGCTGTTCGCCGTAATCGACTCGCCGGGGCTGTGGTCATGACCGTGGGCATTTTAAAAAACGGCTCAATCGAAAGCATCCTCATTGAAGAGTCATCCGGTCAACGTATCCTCGATGATGCCGCTAAACGAATAGTGCAACTGGCCAGTCCATTCGAACCTCTGATTGGTAAACTCGGCGAAGAGACCGATATTTTGTACATCACTCGTACCTGGGATTTCCAGAGTTCAAACTCCGTTATAAGCTATTGACAAGTCAATTGGCCTGACTTTGGTGCTGACAATTACCCGGTTCGTGTGACTGGGGCTTGCTGTAAGCACCAATTTGAGTAACACTGATTCTCTGTCTTGCTAACACGCGAACCTGTGTGAATCTAACTCATCATTTTTTATTGTCGATGCCACAAATGCGGGATAGCCGCTTCGAGCAATCGCTGATCTACATTCTCGAGCATGATGCTGAAGGCGCATGGGGTGTGGTCATCAACCAAACCACTGACATGACCTTGAAGGAAATTTTCGCGCAGCTCGATATTTCAAGTGATGATATTGCCATTGGTGAACAAATTATTTTAAACGGCGGCCCTGTCGATACCCAACACGGATTGGTTTTGCACCGCCCCGAAATCAGCTTTGAGTCTACCCGGCACTTTGATGGTGGCGTATCACTGTCGAGTTCTCGTGACGTACTTGAAGCACTGGCTAGTGGCGACGAACCTGAGGAACACTTGGTGCTTTTAGGCCATGCTGGATGGGGTCCAGGCCAGCTTGAAGAAGAAATCACTGACAACGCCTGGTTAACCTGCGAAGCCGATACGCACATTATTTTTAACACCCCAGTTGCGCAAATGCGCGCAGCCGCAGCTGGTCTCATTGGTGTTGACTTAAATTTAATTGTGGGCCAACCGGGTCATGCTTAACAACATTGGACAACGATAAACCCACACCCACCGGCGACTACCTGTGCTTCGACTACGGAACCAAACGGATCGGGGTGGCCATTGGCAATAGTTTGACTTGTACGGCCCGCCCGTTGCGCATTGTCGATAATCACAATGGCACACCCGACTGGCAGTCCATTGATCAATGCGTCAGCGAGTGGCAGCCCAGTGCTCTGGTGGTGGGCATACCTCTGACCGCCGACGGCGAAAAACAGAACATGACCCACCATGCTCGGGGTTTCGCCAAGCGCCTGAAAAAACGTTACAAGGTCCTCGTTTTTGATGCTGATGAGCGCTTTAGCTCGATTGAAGCACAACAAGAACTGCAAAAGATGCGTGCCAGAGGCCAACGCGGCAAGACACAGCATGCCGATGTCGATAAACTAGCGGCCGCGCTGATTCTCGAACGCTGGTTTGGTGAACATTTCTAGACGCGAAAAGCGAATGACTCAATTTAGTTCCAATGATGTAACGGGCTGGCTCAATAACATGCAGGAGCAACTGCAAAGCCTGACTGTTGCCGACGATCCATTCTTCATGATTGGCATCAGAACCGGCGGCGTGGATGTTGGGCGACACCTGCACTCAGCGCTTGACTTGCAAGAGCCACTTGGGCAACTCAATATTTCTTTTTACCGTGATGACTTTAGCAAGATGGGCCTGCACCCTGTTGTCGGACCATCACAAGTACCGGTCAGTGTTGAAGGGCGACACATCGTGTTAGTTGACGATGTGCTGAGTTCAGGTCGCACCGTGCGTGCCGCGATGAACGAAATTTTTGATTTCGGCAGACCATCACGAATCACCTTGGCCGTGCTGGTGCAACGCACCGGACACGAGTTACCCATTCGCGCCGATGTTGTTGGCCATTCAATCGACGTACCCGATAGTGATCACGTGTCACTGCATGCACAATCGATGACGGTTAGTGTAGGACGCAAGGCAAAATGACCATGCACCTTTTTAGACACCGGCCAAAGAGGCACACATATTAATGAGAAGGTCTGATCCGCAATTTAATCAGTTTAATAAATTGCATCATTTTCTTTCTATTGATGGCTTGGACAAAGCAACGCTGACTCATATTCTTGATACCGCAGAAGGCTTTACCAGCGTTAACGACAAATCAATAAAAAACGTACCACTGCTGCGTGGTAAAACCGTTGCCAATCTTTTTTTTGAAAACAGCACACGTACCCGAACGGCTTTTGAATTGGCTGCAAAAAGACTCTCGGCCGATATTCTCAACATAGATCTGGTTAGCTCGTCCACTAAAAAAGGCGAGTCCTTACTTGATACATTGCGCGTACTTGAATCACTGCAAAGCGATATGTTTGTGGTACGCCACAGTGACTCAGGGGCGGCTGACTTTATTGCCCGACACGTTGCACCCACCATCAACGTGATTAATGGTGGCGACGGTCAACACGCTCACCCAACGCAAGCCATGCTCGACATGTTTACTATTCGACGCCACAAAGGTGCCTTCGAAGACTTAACTGTTGTCATTATCGGAGACATTAAACACTCACGAGTTGCACGCTCCGGCATTGCCGCGCTGGTCACCTTGGGCGCGAAAGAAGTCCGCGTTGCCGGGCCACAAACATTGATGCCAGCCGACGTAGAATCACTCGGTGTCAGCGTGTATCGCGACATAGACAAAGCCTTGATCGATGCTGATGTGGTCATGGGCTTGCGCTTGCAAAATGAGCGCATGACCAGTGCAACCATTCCCAGCACCGGAGAATTTTTTAAAACGTATGGCTTAACCCCGGAGCGAATGCGGCTGGCTAAACCCGATGCCATTTTGATGCACCCTGGCCCCACTAATCGCGGCGTGGAAATTGAAGCCAGCGTTGCCGACGGCGAGCAGTCAGTCATTTTACAGCAAGTGACTTACGGCATTGCCGTGCGCATGGCGGTCATGTCGATCATTATGGGACACGGTGAAGAGGTTAGAGAAGCGGAGATGAATCAGGCATGACACATCTGCGCATAGATAATGCTCGGGTTATCGACCCGGCCAATAAGATTGACGAACAACGTACTGTGTTTATTTGCGATGGCGTGTTCAGTGATCAATGCAATCACGACGCCCAGGTGATTGATGCCGAAGGGCTGATTGCTTGCCCGGGTTTTATTGATCTGTACGCGCGCTTGCGTGAGCCGGGCTTCACTCGTAAAGGCACTATAGCAACCGAAAGTACCGCCGCGCTTAAGGCCGGGTTTACCACGGTTTTTTGCGCCCCCGATACCAACCCGGTTATTGATTCGTCAGCCACCGTTGAGCTGATAAAGCAAAAAGCAGTTGCGGCTAACGGCGCTCGCGTATCACCCATTGCCGCATTCACAACCGGCCTTGAAGGTCAGCTACTAAGTGAGTTAGCAACACTGTACGACGCCGGTTGCCTGATTGCCGGTCACGCTGATCACCCGGTTAACGACACTGGTGTTTTACTGAGCACCATGGAGTACGCCTCCAGCTTTAACATTCCATTAATGATACGACCGTTCGACCCGGCGATTGCCAGCGGCGGTTGTGCACACGATGGTGCAATTGCAACGCGCTTGGGTTTGCCGGGCATACCGGTGGCAGCCGAAACCGTCGCACTGGCACGATTAATAGAACTGTGTAGCAGCACCGGTTGTCATTTACATATTTCACGGTTAAGTTCGGCGCGAAGCGTTGAGCTTGTGCGCAGCGCAAAAAATAAAGGTTTACCCATTACGGCTGATGTCGGTATTCATCATCTGTATTTTACCCACGAACAAATCCAGCACTACGACGCAAACTTTCACTCATCTGTGCCGTTTAGATCGACAGAAGACCGAGCAGCACTACGCGAAGCCGTACGCGATGGCACCCTTGATGCCATTTGTTCTGACCACGCACCACAAGACAATGATGCAAAGCTGGCACCGTTTCCCAGTAGTGCTGCCGGGTTATCGGCGTTTGATGCATTTGCACCATTGTTGTTTGGTTTGCCTGATCTGTTGGACATGCCGTTAATGAACGTTTTAGCCAAAGTCACCACCGGGCCAGCCTCTGTTGTTGCACCACAAAACGACAATCCCACAGAAGTTCAAACAGGCTTACTTGATGCCGGCGCATATAGTTTAGAAGTTGGTGCACAAGCTGATCTCGTGCTGATTGACCCGAAGGCAAAGGCCGACTTGAGCGTTGAGAATATGGTTAGCCTGGGAAAGAACTCACCGTTAGTGGGTTTAACATCGTTGAATGAACTGACAGGTGAAGATGTTGCGCTGAATGCACAGGTGATGCACAGTATTGTTGCTGGGGTATTGAAAGGCTAATTGCGTGCCCGCTTGGGCAAACAAAGCCCATGAGTCTCCACGTGGACAGTCTGTTTAGCTATATGCTAACCGAATCGGGAATTCGCGATAGCTGACTTTCGCGTACTAGCGATGGTGAATTAAATTTATTAAAACACTGCAAACTAGATAATATTGGGATTGTTTAAAGGAATGGCAGAAACCTGATTAGCTGATAGCGGCAATACCTGTTGAGCCAGTACTTCTTTTTTAATGGCGGTTGAGGATGTACGAGGGTTGTAAAGGACCTGGATAATCTGCTTACCTTGGCTTTGTAAATACGTCTCAACATCGATGTTATGCGGATTGCGCCCCCAATCTTCTCCCACTATAAAAATATCATTGTTTAGCTCCTTGCACGCCGACACATACTCAAGAGTGTGGTACGGACGCACGCGGTCAACGCAGCGCAATGCCTCGAGCATTTCCAGTCGTTGCGCCAGTGGTATGATAGGTACATTGGGTTTGTAGGAGGCAACCACGGCGTCGGATGCTACTCCAACCACCACGATATCAGCCAGCTTTCGGCATTGTTCTAACAAGGCCAAATGCCCAACATGCAATAAGTCGAATGTACCAACGGTATAAACCGTCGTCTTCCGTGTTCCGGCTTTTATTACTTTTTTCAATTCAATAATTCCTTGTTAACCTGTGGCGTTTATGAAAAAAGCTTCCAGCCATAGATGCCAGATATTGCCAATGTATAAACGGCTAACAACCAGACGTTTCTCGGGTTGCCGGACAGTTTGGGGGTTTGTATTTTTGACACGTTAAGAGCAGCGAGGCATATACAACTGACGTAGAGCAGGATAGTGAAAACCCCTTGGCTTAATACGCTTTCCAATAGAAAAACAGAAACCAGTATTAAACTATTGTTGTCTATCGCTAAACCCGTGTATTTTTTACCATCTGCAAGGCCGTATGTTGCAAAGTAACTCAACCTTAGTACACCGGCTGCAAGCATAATAAATGCGCCAATAAGGTATATCGGCGCAAACTGCCCGTAACTCATTAGCAGTATGGCCGGTGTCACACCATAGCTCACAATATCGATAAGCACATCGAGTTGTCCGCCAAAGTCCATATCGTTTTTACTACGACCTTTGAGTCTTCTGGCTATCAGTCCGTCAGCCCAGTCAAACGCGACTGCCCACACCATGCCGATCATCGCAGCGTAAAAAAGCCCAATGATACTGAAATAAATAGCGGATAAGGTACACGCTAAACCTGCTAGTGAACAAAGATTGGGCACATCTTTTAAGTAAGAGAGAATAGCGGGCGCTGGGGCCTGAAGCTCTGCTTCATCTGTAACCATGGTTTGAGTCTCTTGGCATTACGCGTTGTGGTGTTGCTCACAGGCGCGAGCGTAAACGAGCAGTCCGCTCATTGTTCCAGACGTATCTAAAATTGAGTATTAAAAACTGCCGATAAACTGGCGAGGGATTTAGGCTCGAGAGAGGACCGGAATCGGGTTCCAATAAACATCACCATACGCCTATATTGTGTATATAGCGAGGGATACTTTGCATGAGCGTTGTTTTAGTCCTCTATGGCACGAATGTGCTTGAGGCATCCGCTGGACTCGTACAACGATAATTATCGTTTCAATTCATTTGCTGGCGCTGTGCTTAACTCCGCAGAAAATAATTTCAGATTTTATTTTCTAAGCTGAATAACAATACTACAAACTACCGAAGGCGTTGCGAACTCGACACGGCTATTTCCAAGCGCGAATCACCATCAATTGAAACACTGCGTATAACACGCGCCATGGACGATATGTCGGAAATGCCGATATCGCCCATGCTCATCTGAATTTCCAAAGGTAAGCTGAACTCACCATCGTCTTCAAACTCGCATCGCGCAAGTGCACTGAAATTTTCGTCATCAGCGAACAGATTGAGAGTGATAGTAGATTCGCCGGAAAGATCGGGGACCCATTGATAGACAGTTGATGCCGTCAGTAAAGTGGATGATGCAGGCTGGGTAACATCCAATGGGGTTATGGTTGGTACCGGCACGGCTTGAAATGCTGGAAATACATCGCCCGGGATATCCACAGTCAAATTGTCCGGCACAGGTAGCGGCAAGGGCACATCAACGGGGTCAGAGTAAAATATTCCAAACTCGCTAACCGTACGCGGAAGATTCACGTAGGTTCCATTTATCGAGTTAACGACGATGACTTCCCCTGCACTGATTGATGTGAATCCAGGGGACGCAGGTTCGTCTTGACCATTATTGAAATTAGCGCTGCCAGGTCCAAAATAGAAACACTCGCCAACTTGAGGACGTCCTTGTGTTGCCGGGTTGAAGCGAGTTTCAAAGCTAGCAAAGCTGGCACTGATAAAAAGCTCATCCTGACTCAGCTCTTGCGAGAAGAAGACGGTGCCTGTTTGTAAGTACCCTGCATCTGAGTCCGGATTTTCTGAAGGCTGGGTAGGCATTGCCGTGCTTTCATCCGAAGGTGATTCTGTCGGTGGATTATCGGTGTCAGGATCTGAATCAGAAGTTCCTCCACCACAAGAAGCAAGTAATAAACATACACCAAGAACAGACAATCTCATCAATCTACCATCCTAAACATCTACTTCAATTTTTATAACCACACTAGCGCTATTACGCCGCTTAGCAATCAAGCAAGCTACACACTAAAATGAAGAAAGTCTATTGGAAGAATGGCTGATATCAGAACTTCTGTATTCATTCGGACTTCTGTTTTGTGCTTTGCACCTCAATAAACCACTTGGGTGTCATTGCATCAAAATCCTGCCGAAGATTGGTAGCCAAGCTACTGGCTGAATCAAGCACGCATGCATTACCATTAGCGCGCTTAAAGACAACCCAATGCCAAAAGTCTTGCATTATGCTTTGCGCCTTTTGTGAAATTCGTTATTTTATTTTTTTGCTTTCAAATCGCCCCGCAGCGGTGAATCCTATGACTTCACTACCATCAAAATTAAAGGAAAAGTCGGTGCCAGATAATGCGCTGACAAATTTTGATCGACTCTCTGGGAAAAGCCTGGCTGCTTTATCAACGGAAGGATTTATAATAGTCAGCTCATCATCAACCACGCGAACCCGGGAGATAAAATCTCCGTCATAGTTGATGTCGGTCAACATTAAGTAGTCACCTTCATACACTGCGAGATCCTGCTTGCTCATGGCAACAGCATTGATGACCTTTTGTTTAGTAAACCCAATGTTATAGCGCTTGGACAGTGTCACCATGACTTCATGAATAAGCTTACCGGCATTGTCACCGTTTGCCATCACAACAACGCCATCTTGCTTGCTGATCAACGCGTTAAACTCATTAGTGAAACCAAGGTTTTTACCACCATGGCCAAAGCCGAGCTCGTCGTCGACATCAAATATGACCGGCGCTAGACCCCAGTTATTTTGATGCTTTGAAAAAATTTGCTCTAATGTAGTCTTTTTTAATATGCCGTTTTGCTTACCTAGCATTATCTCTTGCATATGGGCTGCATATCGCAAAATATCCGACGGTGTTGTCCAGAGGCCCGCGGCCGCTTTTTCAGGGTAATCATTGTAAACAACAGAATACATTTTGCCGTGACCATCAAAAGCGGCACTGGTTCGTTGTTTAAGCTCTTTCGGCAATTGATGTTGAAACGTACTGCTGGTCATACCCATGGGACGCAGAATAGTTTGATCTGTAAAGTCAGCAAAGCTTTGACCGGTTACTTGCTCAACAACTAGTTGCATCACGGTATAACCACCACCCGAGTAGCGCCATTCACTGCCCGGTGTCATTGTGACCTCAACAGGGTCTGTATTGCCTTTACCCTGCAGCACCTCGACTGTGCTTGGTAAATCGCTTCCTGTTGCATACCCAGGAAATCCATGCACGGATAAGCCTGCAGTGTGACTCAGCAATTGCCGAAGGGTGACTGGATTTTGTTCAGTGGAATGATCTTCATTTGAGCTGCTGCTTTCGACCTGCCAACCCGACAAGTAGTTATTCACATTTTCATCGAGTGCGACTTTGCCTTGCTCAACTATTTTTAATGCAGCCAAAGCTGCGATCGGCTTACTGATAGAGCCTGCTTGAAACAGTGTATTCGCATCAATTTCTTGTTTGGTTTTACTGTTCGCAATACCAAAACCCTTGGCCCAGGCTAACTTGCCATCTTTTAAAACAGCAATGCTAACCCCAGGCACATTGTCTTCTTGCATGCGCTCAACAAGGCTACTTGGCGGTTGCTGCTCTCCGGCTATAACAACACCTTTTTGAATGTTGTTTTCTATGCTCTGTTGGCCGTGGCTATTTGCGGTAAATAATGATGACACGATTAGCACCCCCGAACACCAAAAGATCGTCTTTGGCTTTCCTTTTAACATGGTTATCTCCGTTTCATACAGTACTTCTATACATTGGCGAACCTTATTGTTGTGCTTGCTGCATTAACTCTCGATGATGGCGTCGACACTTTGAGTCGTATCGCTCGTTACCACCAATCTCGACTTGCTCACCAGCCGCGATGGCGCGACCTTGTTCATCTAGCCGCACGGTCATGGTGGCCTTTCGCCCACAGGTACACACTGTTTTTAGTTCAACAAATTTATCAGCAATGGCCAGCAGACGAGCTGAACCTTCAAACAGCTCACCCTGAAAGTCGGTTCTTATGCCGTAGCAAAGCGCTGGGAGGTTGCGAGTATCAACAAGCTCGGCCAGCTGATTAACTTGCGCAGCCGTTAAAAATTGCGCTTCATCGACCAACAGGCAGGACAATTTATTATCTGACTTGTAGGCATCCACCTGTTCAATGAAGTTGGTGGTGTGGTCAAACACGATTGCATCGGACGATAATCCAATTCTGGATTTAATGACACCTTTGCCAAATCGGTCGTCTATGGCTGCGGTAAATAACATAACTTCCATGCCCTGCTCTCGATAATTATGAGCCGACTGGAGTAAGGATGTGGATTTTCCCGCATTCATAGCGGAGTAGTAAAAGTAGAGTTGTGCCACGGCGCGACGCTTTAGATTTGCAGTAAAGCGTAAATCCTACCATGCAGCACCCATCGGGGCATGGTAGGACTTTATGGTCGCACTTAAATAAACGCGGCAGGCCATTACTCGCCGGTGTCTATATCGGTTAAGGAAATTGGCTTGATCGACCAATTGTCGGTCCACGCCAATTCATAACTAACGACTGCGCCACCGACGTTACTGGTGAACAAAAACGTATCGGGGTTACCGCTGTTGGCATCAATACGTAGCGTTTCGCTGCTGTCAGAGCTAATGAGCATGGTACCGGTTGTTGGCATTGCTTCGGCACTGCTTACATTAAAACGCCCCAGTGTTTGTAACCGGGCATTGCTACCAATTAAACCACTGATATTTTCCGCAATGGTGACACTGCCCACATTTGGGTTATCAGTAAAGTTTCTGGCTTGAAAGTCGTAAGAAAGTCGACCCACCGAATAATCACCTTCGGGGGAAGTGACTGAATAGCCAGCGTCGGCCGTTGCGCCATTAGCAGCTACCCCATCAGTCACATCGTTGCCGAACACTCTGGCCTGGCCCAGGTTAAATTCTATTCGACTGTTGTCTCGCGTATCCAGCAAATTGGCGCTGTTAATAGAGACGGCATTCTCTAATTGTACATAACGCGCGCTAAAAACCAGCGAGCCGATACGACACTCATCCAGCGCCCTGCTCGATGTTGGATTAGGCCGGCCTGTCAAAGTGCCACCACCAGGGCAGTTATATACATTAGCAGCACCGCTCTCATCCAGCTGCTCATTGGCCAGAGCAAAGTTGCTTTGCTCAGGGTCAGCTAATAAAACACCAACCGCGGCGACTTTTTGTAAGGCAGTCGCATTAAAGATATCAAACGCCACATTGAGTTGTCGGCGCTCTTCATCCGTTAATAAGTCGCTGGCAACGGGAACATCAGGCACCAAAGCATAGCCTTGTGTTTGAATGACAGCGCTGGTTGCGCTTTCTCCGTTCGCGTAGTTAACAATAATTCTATAATTATGAGGCGTTCCCGCATTGCGGGTGAAATCGAAATAGCTGTTCAGGTTGCCACCCGCCAAAGTGGCTACTGTTTCGCCGTCACGTTCTATGGTATTCCCAACGTTGGCCAGCTAATGACATTACCTTTGACCACAGGCTGGGCGATGGCGCTGGTGCAGGCAAAAAGACAAGCAGCTAAGGGAAGAAAAATAGGCTTCATGGGTATGCTCAAACTGAAATAACTGAGCACAATATTAATGCGCTGCACGAGTATCGGTACAAACCCAAATACCGGCAATCCGGGTAAATTTACCCACAAAAAGGCTAACGACTAGCCAATCAGCGATTGACTTACAGAAGCGATGGATGCCACTCAGCAGGGGTATTCTGCACCAGTGCGCAAGCGGGCAACAAAGGCGCCCCACTGCCCTGTATATACGCATTTATCGCAGATTGAATTTCCTTTTCTCCACGCTCGGAAAAATCGACGGCTTCAATGTATTGTTTGATATCAGCAGGCAGAACAAACACCAGGTTAGCACTGAATGGACTGGGGGCAGTACCTGGCGCCGGCTTTTCTACCACCTCTAAAACGTCGTCGTTTTCGTTAAAACGCACACTGCTGCGCATGTTCATTTCCGATTCTGCAATGCGCTTTAGGCTGCAAGCTATCGCCTTTTGGCTTTCACTATAAGCTTGTATCAAGTCGTGATAAAACGCTTGCGGCACAAGATAATCACTGGCCGTTAACACAAACGAGTTCAAAAACCATTCAGGCTTGGCTTTGAGCGCTATTAAGGTCGCATCTGCCGTACCAGCCAGCTTTTGTTGATCAACACAATGTATGGCGCTTATTGGGAAAAATGATTGTTGCTGAGCATATGCCTCAATTTGCTCACCAAGATAATGAGTCACTAAAACCACTTGCTGTATGCCTGCATAATTCAGTGCATCAAGAACAAAGTCGAGGGTCGGCTTACCTGATACAGCCAGCAGCGGTTTTGGTGTGTTGTCGGTGTGTGGCTTTAAGCGTTTACCGCGACCTGCACACAAAACAATGGCACTTTTTACGGGATGGCTACCAGACATACTTTTGGGTTGGATCATGGGGAGTGGGTTGAGTCATGGGCGTGTGCTATCTGGGCGTGTGCTGCAAAAAGGAAGCTAATCAACTTGATTCAGCGTTTTGCACTTGATTCGGTGTAGTGCAAACGCAAGTTTTTCTCAGCAACACCAACAAACGTTTTTGCAACATCCTGCTTTTCAGGATAACGGGCCAGGAAAGCATTAAGCACGTCATTTTTAACTGACTCAACACCAGATTCCTTCACCAGCATAATCAAACAACCTCCGTAGCCTCCACCGCTAAATCGGCTGCCATAGACATCAGGTTGCTTTAGGGCGATATTTCGCAGCTCCACCATTGGGTCACTGCCGCACTCATAGTTAACTATGGAGCTTTGACAAGATTGATTCATTAGATGACCAAACAAAGACCAGTCACCCTCAGCCCAGGCTGCCGCTCCTTTGGCGACTCTGTCCATTTCTCCATACACATGCAGGGCACGTCGACCCAAATGCGCCGGTAGAGCATCTATTTTTTGGTTTGTACGATTGTCGGTGCTGACATCACCTAATACAGTAGCATGGGAATCTAACAAGGAGGCAGCTTCACGGCATTCCCGGACACGATCGTTAAACCCCGACGAGACTAATTCACGATCAAAGCCTGAGTAACAAAGCACCCATCTTACTGCTTCTATGTTGTCTGGGTTATTAATGTACGTTGCGCTCACTGAATCCATGTGCAGCAGAGACAAGGCTTGGGATTGACCAAATACAATGGACATTTGATCTTGCAATCCATTGTTTAGCCCCATGTGATCGTTCTCGACTTGCCTGACCATATCGATTTGCTCAGTTTTAGACAACGTGAGCTGATTAGCGCTGGCAAGGGCCGCGAGGTATGCCAGAACAACTGACGCCGATGAACTTAAACCTGCGCCTAACATGGAGCCATAAACCAAGCCGGAAAACCCGTTAACTTTTGGAAGCAGTGATGTAAACGTGGACGCAGATGCCATCGCGTAGCGTGCCCAATTCTGATCGCTATCCGTGGTACCGATATCAAAAGCAACGGCTTTATCTGCCGAGTCCCCAGAGTGACAATGCAAAACAATACGCGATGTTTCAAGTGGATAGAATGCCAGAATAGTGTATTGGTTAAGCGTCCTGGCCAGCACCGCCCCACCCTGATGATCTATATGCGCGCCTAACGGATTAAACCGATAAGGCGAAACAACAACATACGGTTCATCTTCACGCCCAAATAGCGTTTTAACTTTATTGCTTACGTAAGAAACAAGTTCGTGAAGCTCGTTTTGTGCAAGTGCTGAATTGGTGGCATCCATTATTGGTGTCTGGCTCTTTTCATGTGCTTGTCGTATTAACGCGCTATTTTCAATTCTGCTCACTTTTTCGTTTGTGAGCTTATATGTTTGGAGATTTTTTCGATTTCTTCTTTACCTTTTTCTTGGCAATTTTCTTGGCAGACTTTTTTGCGGACTTTTTTGCGGACTTGGCAAGCTTCGCCCGCTTTGCAGCAGCCCATGCATGCTCTGCCCACCGCGCTGCTTCGTCGTGATCTTCAAATATGGTTTCCGGGGCCAAATGAAAGCTCATGGACATTGTGCCACCTTTGTTTTTTTCGAAGGTAAACGGTGGCAGGTCAAGCTCTTTAAAATGGTGAATGTTTTCCTGATCAACTTTTAAATACAGCGTGTCTTCTGCAACCAGCCCAAACATGCAATTATCAAAATAAATGCCATGCCCGCCGAACATTCGGCGCGCACTGATCTGGCCGAACTGAGAAAAAACATCTTGTAAAGAATCAGTAAATTCACTCATGCCACTTGATTATGACACGCAAAGACACTGAGTACAGAGGATTTAAAACGAAAAACGCCCGCAAGACTTAAAAGTTTTTTCGGGCGTATGGTGCACATCGGGCCAGAGGCCCGAGTTTCAGGTGAATAACAAACTAGCCATTCATTGAATGCGGATCAGAATCATCGCTTTCTTCCAAGCTCATGGAATCGGCAATCATGTCGTCAACGGCAGCAGAACCACCGCCTTCAAGCTTGATACGCAGTCTCAGGTCGTTGACCGAGTCTGCATTACGCATAGCTTCTTCAATGGTAATGGCGTTTTCGTTAAGCAAATCAAACAAGGCATGATCAAATGTCTGCATTCCCTGATCGCTGCTTTTGGTCATCAGCGCTTTGATCTCGTGTACTTCACCTTTCATGATCAAGTCAGACATAAGTGGCGTGTTTAACAACACTTCGATTGCTGCACGTCGACCTTTACCGCTGGGCGTAGGCAACAAGCGTTGCGATATTAGCGCTTTGACGTTTAACGATAAGTCCAGCAACAGCTGCTTGTGCCGCGCTTCAGGGAAAAAGTTGATAATACGATCAAGCGCCTGGTTGGTATTGTTTGCGTGCAAGGTAGCAAGACACAGGTGACCGGTTTCAGCAAACGCTATTGCGTGCTCCATGGTTTTCTGATCACGTATCTCACCAATCAGAATCACATCGGGCGCTTGTCGCAAGGTGTTTTTCAGGGCAATTTCAAAGGAGTCGGTATCGGTGCCCACTTCGCGTTGGGTAACAATACAGCCCTTATGATTGTGTACAAATTCCACCGGGTCTTCTATTGTAATAATATGACCGTTGGAGTTTTCGTTTCGATAGTCAATCATTGATGCCAAGCTGGTTGATTTACCAGAACCAGTACCACCAACAAATATAACCAGACCACGTTTGGTCATGGCAATTTGGTTCATGATCTCAGGCAAGTGCAAGTCAGCAAAACTAGGGATATCGTTGGGGATAATACGAACAACCAATCCCGCACTACCGCGTTGTACCAGTGCATTGACACGAAAGCGCGAAATATTTGGCAGTGCAATAGCAAAGTTACACTCTTTGCTGCTGGCAAATTCGGCACGCTCGGTTTCAGTCATTAGCGACTGAGCCAAAGCCAATGTGTGATCGGCTGTCAGCTTTTTATCCATAACAGGTGTGATCTTGCCGTGGATTCTCATTGCCGGTGCAGCACCTGCAATGATGAACAAATCTGACCCACCCTTCTTATACAAGCTAACCAATAGCTCATCCATGAAACGTTTTGCGACTTTTAGGTCCATTTGCTTTTAATCCCGTGCTAAATTTTACTGTTATATTTGCTGTTTTTATTATCAAGGCCAACTGAAATAGCTGGCCTTGATAACGTGACGCTAAACGCTGGCTTAGCGCAACAAGTCTTAAGTCAGTTGATCTGGGTTTTGCGCCTTCTTACGCGCTTCGGCTAAATCAACAACGCCTCGGTTAACCAGCTCTTTCAAGTTTTGATCGAGCGTCTGCATACCATTTGCCTGACCGGTTTGAATAGCTGAGTACATTTGCGCAACCTTATCTTCACGAATCAGGTTACGAATAGCGGGTGTACCAATCATGATTTCGTGTGCTGCTACTCGACCACCACCCGTTTTCTTAAGCAGAGTTTGCGAGATAACCGCCTTTAATGATTCGGAAAGCATGGAGCGAATCATTGGCTTCTCACCGGCTGGAAACACATCAACAATACGGTCAACGGTTTTTGCAGCAGAACTGGTGTGCAGTGTACCGAATACAAGGTGACCGGTTTCAGCAGCGGTTAGTGCCAGTGAAATGGTTTCCATATCACGCATCTCACCAACCAGAATAACGTCTGGGTCTTCACGAAGTGCTGATCGCAGCGCGTTCGAGAATCCGTAGGTATCGCGGTGTACTTCGCGTTGATTGATCAAACACTTCTTACTTTCGTGAACAAATTCGATCGGGTCTTCGATAGTCAGAATATGGCCCAGTTCGGTTTCGTTTTTGAAATCCATCATTGCCGCCAGTGTCGTTGACTTACCAGAACCAGTGGGTCCGGTAACCAACACAATGCCACGCGGCATTTCAGAGATTTCCTGGAAGATACGAGGACAACCTAACTGTTCAAGCGTCAGGATTTCGGTTGGGATGGTACGAAATACGGCACCACAACCACGATTCTGGTTAAACGCGTTTACACGAAAGCGAGCCGTGTCAGGAATTTCAAACGAGAAATCCGTTTCCAAGTGCTCTTCAAAGTCTTTACGCTGCTTATCGTTCATGATGTCGTACACCATGGCTTGTACAGCAGCGTGGTCCAATGCAGGAATATTGACTCGTCGCATATCTCCATCAACGCGAATCATCGGTGGCAGCCCGGCTGACAAGTGCATATCAGATGCGCCGTTTTTTACCCCAAAAGTTAAAAGCTGAGCGATATCCATTATTTGAACCCTTATATTTACGTATGCGGTCGAAAAGCTGTGTACAGTGCTCAAAACACAACTGGTATTTGACGGATATGTCGGCCATATTTGTGGATTGCTTAGCGAAGAGCATCGCTGGGTTTGAAGCAGCCGACATTTACAGCACATAAGGCGCAAATCTGTGAGCAGTTCCACATCTAGTCAAGAGCACAGCGTTGTCGATGCACTGGCAACAGTGCGCGAGCAAATCAGCACACTGGCCCAAAAGCACGGCAGAGACCCAGCCTCTATACAGTTATTAGCGGTAAGTAAAACCAAACCAGTAGCGGCCATCACCAACGCCAGACAAGCCGGACAACGTGCCTTTGGAGAAAATTACCCTGACGAGGCCATTAGCAAGGTGGAAGAGTTGGGTTCGACAGACTACGACTGGCACTTCATCGGTTCTATCCAATCGCGCAAGGCTGCGGCCCTTGCCCGGCACTTTAGCTGGGTTCACAGTGTAGAAAGACTAAAAGTGGCCAGGAAACTCGCCGAAAACCGGCCCGAACATCTCCCGCCGTTGCAGATTTGCCTGCAAGTCAATATTGACAACGAAGCCAGCAAGTCAGGAGTGACGCCACCCGAACTGGCGCAGCTTGCCGATCAATGTGCTGACTTGTCACAACTGCAATTACGCGGTCTTATGGCCATCCCAGCACCGCAGACAGGCTTTGAAAAACAGCGAGAAGCCTTCGCAAAACTGCGCAGCCTGTTCGAGCAACTCAGACAAACTCACCCCGCCATGGACACGCTATCAATGGGCATGAGCGGTGATATGGAAGCGGCCATTGCCGAAGGTGCAACGATTGTCAGGGTGGGTACAGCCATCTTCGGTGCTCGTGCGCCACGCTAGGTTCGTGACAACTGGCAGTAACTGACGTGAAGCGCGCTGCAGACGAATGGCACGCAAACGGCAAATGCTAGACTATCGACCATCTTCATAAACTAAAACAACAGGTAAAATCATGGCTAACAGCAATCCAATGGTAGACGCCTACGCGGCTGGGCAGAGCCTCTGGCTCGACTACATCCAGCGCAGCTTACTCAATGGTGACTTACAAGCGCTGATCAAGAATGATCAGGTGATGGGCCTGACATCCAATCCTGCGATATTCGAGCAAGCCATAGCGAAAAGCGATGAATACGACAGCACTATTGCTGCCATCGGTGGCGATGCAAGCATCAGCGATCTGGAAGTGTTCAATCAACTGGCCATCGAGGATATTCAGGGCGCGGCCGATGCGTTTGCCGATGTATACAAACAAACCAACGCCGTGGATGGTTACGTAAGCCTGGAAGTGACCCCGGATTTGGCACACGATGCAAATGGCACAGTGGCCATGGGGCTGGATTTAAACAAGCGTGTTAATCGACCCAACCTGATGATCAAAGTGCCCGGCACAGAAGCTGGCGTCAAAGCCTTTGAAGAGCTAACCGCGCAAGGGGTTAACGTTAATGTGACTCTGCTGTTTAGTGTGCAACGCTATTTGGCCATTGCCAATGCGTACATCAAGGGTCTTGAGCGTCGGGTAGCCGCCGGGCATAAAGTGGACGACATGGCATCGGTGGCCAGCTTTTTTGTCAGCCGCGTGGACACCGAGGTCGACAAAGCACTCGACGCCAAAGGCACTGATGCAGCAAAAGCACTCAAAGGCAAAATCGCTATAGCCAATGCCAAAGTCGCCTATGGGCATTTCGCTAATTTATTCGGCAGTGATCAATTTGCCAAACTACGCGAAGCCGGCGCCAGACCTCAACGTCTGCTTTGGGCAAGCACCGGCACCAAAAACCCTGACTACAGCGATGTACTTTACGTAGAAGAACTCATCGGCCCCGAAACGGTTAACACCCTGCCCCCCAAAACCATGGATGCGTTTCGCGACCACGGCGACGGCACGGCCAGATTGGCAAACGGGCTCAACGTTGCGTATCAGCAACTGTCCGAACTAAACGATCTGGGTATCTTGCTTAACAACATCACCGATGCTCTGGAAACGGCAGGCATTGAATCCTTTGCCGAAGCCTTCGATCGATTACTAAAATCGATTGCTGAAAAACGCAAGCGGCTGGCGAGCTAACAGACATGGCACTGCAGCAATGGACCTTTATCGGTGCTGGCAATATGGCCAGCAGCCTGATCGGCGGTTTAATCAATAGCGGTGTCGATGGTTCGAACATCACCGTTGTCGACATTAATTCAGACGCGGTTGAGGCGATAAAAAAAGCGCACGGCGTTAGCAGTGCCAAGAACGTTAGCAGCATTAATGACGGTGCGATGGTCGTTATTGCTGTCAAGCCAAACGTAGTCGAAACCGTCTGCACTGAACTTGGCCCTAAAAAACCATCTTTGGTCATTTCGGTTGCAGCCGGGGTGCGCAGTGACGCCATGCAGGCGTGGCTGGGGCCAGAGGTACCAGTGATTCGCTGCATGCCTAATACACCGGCTTTATTGGGACTGGGCGCAACCGCCTTGTTTGCCAGCCCGGCTTGCACCGATCAGCATCGCGACAGCGCGCAAAATCTGTTGTCCACGGCCGGAAAATCAGCATGGGTAACGACAGAAAAACAACTCGACGCCATCACTGCCCTGTCGGGCAGTGGACCGGCCTACTTCTTTTATCTGATCGAACACATGGCAAAAGCGGCAGAGTCGTTAGGACTACCCAAAGAACTATCGACTCACTTTGCGATAGAAACTGCGTTTGGTGCAGCAAGCATGGCCCGTGAAGGGCAACACTCGCCACAGGTGTTACGAGAAAACGTGACCTCAAAAGGAGGCACTACGGCGGCGGCGCTAGCCACATTCGATCAGCACAATACCGCCAACACTATTGCCAAGGCCATGCAAGCTGCTCACGACAGAGCCGCCGAACTTGGTGATGAATTCGGCGCTACGTGATTGATCGCGTTACAATATCGCCTGTTTATTTTGACTGATTAACCGGGGTTACTCACAATGGGCGGTGCAGCTTTAGACGCGTTAAGTTTTCTTATCGGCACAATTTTTAATCTGTACGCCATGCTGCTTGCGTTGCGTTTTGTTATGCAGCTGTTTCGCGCCGATTACTACAACCCGCTGGCCCAGTTTGTTGTCAAAGTGACCGACCCGGTTATAAAACCGGTACGGCGAATCATCCCCAGCATCAAAGGCTACGACACATCCAGCCTGCTGCTGGCTTTTTTAGTGCTGCTGGTAAAACTGGTGCTGCTAAAAGCACTGCAAACCGACTATTTGTTCGTCGCCGGGAAGGCGCCACTAGCCGACAGACTCTCTTATGGAACGCTGGTTTTTGTGGCCTTTGTGGACGTCATCCACCTGCTATTCAACGTTTTTATCTATGCCATGATCATTCAGGCAATACTCAGTTGGTTCCCAAACCCCAATACCGACTCCATTCGCAATCTGCTTAGTGGCATCACTGAGCCTGTTTTGCGCCCCATCAGAAAATATGTTCCGCCGGTAAGTGGCTTTGATCTGTCGATTTTAATCGGCATACTGGCTTTGTTTTTTGTGCGCATCCTTATAACAGGATCACTGATAGCACCATTTATTCGCTAAGCTGAAACGCAAAAACCGGTTTTAACGTGCATAAAACCCGGCAATACCCAACTTGTAAAACACTCAGCTAACTGTACAAATATTTTACAAAAACACCTTAAAATAGGCTGTTTTTGCTAGTCGTTGTTACGAATTGCTGTAAATACAGTGTTTTTTACCAAATTTGTTCTATAAACTGCGTACGTATACGAGAAAAGTGTGTTAACTTTCGCGCGCTTGAACTGCTTACTGTATAGGCGGTGTAAACAGCAATACGCTACGTATACAGTATTCATATGCTTGACGCAGTTTTAACAGCTTTGCTGTTTTAACTGTATCTGATCCGTTAACAGTTAGTCTTACGAGGGATACAACATGGCGGCGAAAAAGAAAGCCACCAAGAAAAAGGCCAGCAAGAAAAAAGCATCGGCCGCGGTAAAGAAGCCACCGACTAAGTCGGAAATCCTGTCTTCAATTGCCGACACCACCGAACTCAGTCGCAAAGAAGTTGCGTCAGTGTTCGAAGCACTTGAAGGCATCATCCAAGACAACCTCAAGCCTCGTGGTCCTGGCATGTTCAGCATCCCCGGCTTGATGAAAATTCGTGTTATCAAGAAGCCTGCTACAAAGGCTCGCAAGGGTATCAACCCATTCACGAAAGAAGAAACCATTTTCAAAGCCAAGCCAGCACGTAAAGTGGTTAAGGTACTGCCTTTGAAAGGTCTGAAAGACATGGTGTGATCGCCTGACGATCCCGAGTCTTAACTCCAGGGCCGACGAGCTTTCAGACTTGTCGGCCCTGGAGCCCCAAAAAGGCACTATTTGTCAATTAATTGACCGCCACATTAGCCGCCAACAGTTGTTTTCCATTCTGCAATAAATTGCACAAGCTCAGCGTTTCTGCCTGCTTAAACGTTTTAAACTGCTCCAGTTCGCTGGGCTTCAACAACTTACGCCCCCTGCCACCCGCATGGTTGTGCGCTCTCAGGGCGCTTGATTGCCCCATCCCCACTCAACTGGGGCAGTTTGTAAACGTTTTTTCATCAAATCTTCGCTAGAAAACGACTAGTTGTACAAAAAGTAACCCTCTATACTGGTCAGTTCGATTACCGTTGCACGACCATGGGACGCTATTAATAAAGCGTCGATCACGCTTTCACGAACTTCTCCTCTTCGAGACACTCGAATGAGCGCAACTGGCGTCAATATTGAACCGTTGACTCAGCCTCTATTAGTGCAGGAAACTACTCGGCCGAGCGCCGTCTGGTCAACGCGTCAATAGGGGCATCAACCGCAAAGCTGATTAAATCCTGCTTAAAAGACACGAAGGTAAAACGACATGAGTCCGACCACAAACGCGACACAATATGCTGACAAGCCATCAAGGCTACCCCGCTGGGTAAACACTTTGTTGGTTATCGCACTCGGATGGGCTTTGGCAGTATTGAGTTTGAAACTCTTGCCTGCACCGGCAATGGCGTTTCCGAGTGCGGCCGTTGTGCCTAACCAGACTGCTGCGCAAAACGTTGATCCTATGCAGCTTGCATCCATTACGGCCGGTTTGCATTTGTTTGGCGACGCATCCAAAAACACCAAAGAGGTTGTTGCCGAGAAGAAAGAAGAGCCGGTTAAAAAAACCAGCCTACAGCTTTCACTGTCGGGTGTTTTTGCCTACAGCCCGGCCGAAAAAGCCATTGCAATCATCAGTGCTGGCTCTGATGACCAATCCGCTTACGGCATTGGCGATAAAGTCACGGGTGAGGTCACACTCGAAGAAGTCCACAAAGAATACGTCATACTGAATAATCGCGGCAAACGTGAGCGACTTGATTTACCTGAAGACTCTCAGCCAATCGCCATGCGTCCGGTGCAACAAGCACAGGCTGCCAGCACGCAAGGTCAGGCCAGCAATGGCGCTTCGGGTAGTGCGAACGATGCGCCCATCGAGCTACCGACAACACCAGGCGCACTGCGCGATACCCTGGCACGTAACCCATCTATGCTGGGTCGCATTGTGGCTGCCGAGCCGTATCAAGAGAACGGCAAATTAGTAGGCTACCGAATTACCCCAAAGCAAAATCCTGAAATTTTAGAAGCTCAGGGCATTGTTGCCGGGGACGTTATAACGAAAGTTAACAACATCCAACTTAACTCTCAAAAACAAGGCATACGCGCGTTAAGAAACGCGGTTAAGGCACAAGCACTTGAAGTGACTGTACTGCGCGATGGTGCAGAGATTCCATTGTCGATTTCACTTGCGCAATAAACCGCGTTTTGCAAATTAACGAGCTACACTTTAATCAAGGTGAACTTGCTCAAAAACTATGAATAACAGGCTAAGCATAAACATACTCTTCGCACTGCTGGGCATGGCCCTGCTTTTCAGCGGACCGCTGCGTGCGCAGGAAGATACTTTCACGCTGAATTTGAAGAATGCGGATATTCACTCGCTTATTCAAACAGTGTCGCGCCAGTCCGGGAGAAACTTCGTGGTTGACCCACGGGTTAAGGCACGCGTAACTGTTATTTCAGCCAAGCCACTTAACGCTGATGAGCTGTACGAAACCTTTTTGTCTGTTCTGCAGGTTCACGGCTATTCGGCGGTGCCCGGCAAAGATCTGATAAAAATCGTCCCCGACGTTAACGCTAAACAGGGCCCAGTGCCTGCCTACGACGGTACTGTTAGCGACCAGCTGGTGACTCAGGTTATAAAAGTTGAAAACGTACCGGCTGCGCAGTTGGTGCCAATACTTCGTCCACTGGTGCCGCAACAGGGTCACCTGGCTGCTTACGCTGCAACCAACACGTTAATCGTGACTGATCGTGGCAGCAACATTCAGCGCCTGATATCCATTATTCAAGGTATCGATCGCCCTGATAACGAAGAAGTCGAAGTGATTCGCCTGCGACACGCGTCAGCCAGTGAAGTTATTCGAATATTAGGGTCACTGCAATCACGTGCCGGTCAGGGAGCAAGCTCCCCGGGTGCTGTGCGTTTTGCCGCTGACGAGCGTACCAACAGTATTTTGCTTAGTGGTGACCAACCAGCGCGTGTTCGTATGCGCGGGCTGATTGCCAACCTGGACACGCCGGTAGAGTCTGGTGGTAACACCCGAGTGGTGTATTTGCGCTTTGCCAATGCAGTCGATTTACTCGCCATATTAACGGGTGTATCAGCCGGTCAGGCCAAAATCGGGACCAGCTCAAGCTCTGATGACGGTGGTGCCGCTGCACAGAGTGCAACCCCAACAGCGGCGGCGCCAACTGTTAACGCTAATGGTGTTGTAGTCCAGCAAGCACCAACGGCTTCCATTATTCGCAACACCAGCAACCAGGATAGCGATCGTCCGAACGTTGATATTCAGGCCGACGAAGACACCAACGCGCTGATCATTACTGCACCACCCGACGAAATGCGCAGCATCCTGGCCGTTATCGAACAGCTCGATATTCGCCGTGCACAAGTATTGGTTGAAGCCATAATTGCCGAGCTATCTGAAAACAACAGCGCTCAGCTGGGTGTTAACTTTGCTGTCGACGGTTCCAATGGCAACCGCCCGGTTGCATACACCAACCTTGGCGGTGCTACACAAGCTTTGGTGGGAACGGCTGCAGGCGCTATCAGTGGTACTGGCGCAACTTTGAGTAACGGTTTGTCATTGGCTCTGGGCCGATTCGGCAACGGTGGCATTGACTTCGGTTTTCTGCTCTCTGCCATCGCCTCAGATTCTGACAACAACATTCTGTCCACGCCAACGCTGGTTACCATGGACAACCAGGAAGCCGAGATCGTTGTTGGTCAAAACGTACCGTTTGTGACGGGCACACAGCTATCAGCATCCAACAATAATCCGTTCCAAACCATTGAGCGTCAGGACATCGGCATCAGCCTGAAGGTCAAGCCGCAAATCAATGAAGGCAACAACATTAAAATGGACATCGAGCAAGAAGTATCTGATGTCAGCAGCACGTCGGTTACCGGTGCGTCCGATATCACCACCAACAAACGCTCGATAAAAACCACCGTCATGGTGGAAGATGGTCAAACCCTGGTGCTCGGCGGCCTGATCGATGACAAAATCAGCGACACGCACGACAAGGTGCCTTTACTTGGTGATATTCCGCTGCTGGGCAGCTTGTTCCGTTACCGGACCAGCACCAACAGCAAAAGAAACCTGATGGTATTCATGCACCCAACCATTTTGCGTGACGTTGAAACGGCCGATTACTACAGCCGCAATAAATACGACGACCTGCGTACTGCACAACTCGGTCTGTTTGCAAATGACGAATTAGAAGACCGAAAAGCGCCAAAATTACCTGATCTGCACCTTTTCTTTGAAGGTAAACGCGTAAATAATGTCGACGGTGCGTTAAACACCATAGTACCAACCACCGATTTGGGTTCGAAGGAGCTCAAAGTCGGCACTAAATTGCCACAAATTGACACCCTGAAGCGCCAAGCTGGCGCGAAAGATGCGATTGGGCCTTTTGATACAAAGATTGAATAGAGCAAAATGGTTGTTTCACCTGCAGATTTTATAGATGTTGGCGACCCCGATGACTCGGGTGCAGCCAACGATGAGAACGATGCTGGTGATAACACACAACCGTTATCAACACCGCTAGGCGCTGCTGCTCAGCGCCCTCCAGTCGATCTGCCCTACACCTTTGCCAAGCGACACGGTGTGCTGCTTGAAACCGTCGATGGCCAACTAAAGCTTGTCCACAAACCTGGCGTTTCAATGATGGCTTTAGCCGAAACACGTCGTAAAGCCAGCAAATCTGGTCAGGTCATGAGCATGGAGCCGATCAGCAGCGACGACTTCGATGCCCGACTCACACGACACTACGAGGGTGAAACCGGGCAAGCTATCGATATTATGGATGACTTTGGTGACGATCTTGACCTGAACGCGCTGGCTGAATCATTGCCAGAGCCTGAAGACCTTCTTGAATCAACAGACGATGCACCGGTCATCCGCTTGATCAACGCCATGCTGACAGAGGCGGTGCGCTCACAGGCATCGGACGTACACATTGAGCCGTTCGAAAAACGACTGGCTGTTCGCTATCGAGTCGATGGCGTTATGCAGAAAATGCTCGACCCACCACGTGAAATTGCGCCGCTGATTATTTCCCGATTAAAAGTCATGGCCAAGCTCGATATTGCCGAGCGCCGACTACCCCAGGATGGACGTATATCGTTGCGGGTTGCCGGGCGCCCTGTTGACGTGCGGGTCTCTACCCTGCCTTCAGGTCATGGCGAACGAGTGGTCCTGCGTTTATTAGACAAACAAGCCGGCAGACTCGACCTTGAACACTTGGGTATGCCAGAAGTAGCGCATGCCAGCTTAACCCGGGCATTGTCCTTATCACACGGCATTATTCTGGTGACCGGCCCAACCGGCTCTGGTAAAACCACAACGTTGTATGCCGCGCTGTCTCGACTAAACACGTCAAAGTATTCAATCCTCACGGTCGAAGACCCAATCGAATATTACCTCGATGGCATTGGCCAGACTCAAGTCAACAATAAAGTTGATCTGGATTTTGCCCGTGGACTGCGCGCCATTTTGCGTCAGGATCCCGATATCGTGATGGTCGGTGAGATACGTGATGTTGAAACCGCTGATATTGCCGTGCAAGCATCACTCACCGGTCACTTGGTGTTATCAACCTTGCACACCAACACAGCAGTAGGCGCGGTAACCCGACTGCGCGACATGGGTATCGAGCCTTTTCTATTAGCATCGTCGTTAGTGGCGCTGGTTGCTCAACGACTGGTGCGCGTCTTGTGTGAAGACTGCAAACGCAAAATCACACCGACACACGCCGAACTTAAAACCTTACGAGCAACAGTGAGTCAGGCGACCAACGTACACACAGCACATGGCTGTGATCGATGTAATCACACGGGCTACACCGGCCGAACCGGTATCTATGAGGTTGTTGAAGTTGATGAAGCCATGCGTACCATGATTCACGACGGTCAATCTGAACACGATCTTGAAAATCACGCGCGCAGTAAGCATCCTGGCATTCAGGACGACGGCGCTCGTTTGGTACTGGAAGGCAGAACCTCACTGGAAGAAGTACTCCGAGTGACACGAGAGGGTTAATGGCCGCTTTCGAGTACGTCGCGTTAGACGAGCGCGGCAAAGAAAAAAAGGGTGTTCTTGAAGCAGACACAGCGCGATTGGCACGTGCCGCTCTTCGGCAACAAGGGCTGACACCGCTCACGGTAGAAGAAACCACCGTTCGCTCCAATTCCAAATCCAAAGCAGGTGCGGCGCCTTCTGGCGCGACGTATCGTGGCGGTATCAAAACCAATGACCTGGCCTTGATGACGCGACAGGTTGCCACCTTAAGCGGTGCGGGTACGCCACTGGAAGAAGCGCTGGCGGCGGTGAGTCGACAAACTGAAAAACCAAAAATTCAATCATTGATTTTGTCGGTGCGCTCCAAAGTACTTGAAGGGCATACGTTTGCATCGGCGCTGAAAGACTATCCGAAAGTATTCCCCGAAATTTATCAGGCAACGGTTGCCGCCGGTGAGCAATCGGGGCACCTTGATGCGGTGCTTGAGCGTCTGGCCGACTATACCGAAGAGCGCCAGGTCGCTAACGCCACCGTTAAAAAGGCCTTGATCTACCCCACTATGCTGGTGGTTGCATCGATTCTTATCGTGGCTTTCCTGCTGGCTTATGTGGTACCACAGGTAGTACAGGTTTTTGAAGGCATGAATCAGGAACTTCCAGCTCTGACAGTTGGGTTACTGGCCACCAGCGCGTTTGTTCGCGAATGGGGGCTCATCGTTGCGGTTATTTTGATCGTGGTGGTCATTGCATTCAGGTACGCGATGCGAGGCGAAGCATTTAAAACCCGTGTGCATGGTTTTCTATTAAAAATACCACTGATTAAAAAGTTGATTCGCGGATTCAACACCGCTCAGTTTGCGCGAACCTTAAGTATCTTGTCGGCCAGTGGTGTTCCTGTGCTTGAAGCATTGGATATATCGGCACAGGTTATAACGAATCGCCCAATGCGCACCGCAGTCGACACGGCAGCAGGCCAGGTACGAGAAGGCTCCACACTGGGTACAGCGCTGGAGAAAACCGGTTACTTTCCACCGATGATGCTGCACTTAGTGGCCAGTGGCGAGGCTTCGGGGAAAATGGATTCGATGCTGGAAAAAGCCGCCACGCATCAAGAGCGCGAACTGAATTCTGTTATGGCCATTTTTCTTGGCTTGTTTGAGCCGGTGGTAATACTGATAATGGGTGGCGTGGTATTGGCGATTGTGCTCGGCATACTGTTGCCGATCTTTGAGATGAACCAGCTAGTAGCGTAAAAAAACTTCTGTGCGCGGTGCAGGTATAAAGACTTCAGGAGCCGTGATGCGGGCTCCTTTCTGCGTTGCCAGAGTACGAAAACTTTAGCCTCTTTTAAACTTTACCCTCTTCGCTGTTTCGGCTTGCGGCCACAAAACGGATACTGTTGTTGCGCATCCATCTCTTCACAGGCACGTCGAATCATAAACTCAGTGATTTCATGTTCAACATTACGAATATCCACCGTGGCGGCGTACGTTAGCTGCGCAGGCAGCGGTCGTAGTGCGTCGCCTTCAGGAATTGCTTCTCGTTTCATCGGTTGCATAATTTGCTCCCAGTTCGAATCCAATTGTTAGCCAGTGCTGCTGTTAAAAGACACTTACCTGTATTCAGGTTTGTGTTTGTACAAAACAGCTACGCAAAAGTCTGACCAATCAACCGGATTCGTTTTCCAAATGATTAATATGTTGTTCAAATAAGGCCAGCTCTTCGGCTGACTTCTCCGGGTACTCGAGCGGCAGTGACTCCAGTGTTTGCGCAATAACCTGTGCAACACATAACCGCATGTAAGGCTTGTTATCTGCTGGAATGGCATACCAGGGCGCGTTTTCACGCGACGTTTCATTAAAAATGTCCTGATAGGCCGCCATGTAGTCAGACCACTTACCTCGTTCTGATAAATCTGTTTTTGAAAACTTCCAATAGCGTTCGGGTGTAGTTAATCGACTCATGAAACGGTCTTTTTGTTCCTCACGAGAAACGTTTAACCAAAACTTTAATACGATAGTGCCGTTTCTGGTGAGGTGAGCTTCGTGCTCCCTGATAGATTCAAATCGATTTGCCCAGATGTTTTGGACGTCTATGTGCGGTAATCGTTGCTTGGCTAAGTATTCTGGTCTAACCCGAACAGCCAGTACTTCCTCGTAGTAACTACGATTAAAAATACCAATGCGGCCACGTTCCGGTAAACGGTTACTGGTTCGCCATAGAAAATCGTGATCAAGCTCTTCTGATGAAGGCGACTTAAACGAATAAACCTGGCACCCGGCAGGGTTAACACCGCTCATGACCGCTCGAATGGTGCCGTCTTTACCAGCCGCATCCATTGCCTGAAACACCAGCAGCATGGCAAACCGATCGTCTGCGTACAGCTTTCGCTGCAGCTTACTGATTTGATCGACGCGTTTTTTCAGCGATTTTTGCAAATCTTTTTTACCGATGTCTTCACCGGGCACGGTGGCATAGTCGGCTACTCTAAAGCTGCCATCAAACGGCACTAACATGGCATCGGTCGGCGGCTGAATCACGTTGTTGCCCTTGCGTCAGAGCCGTGGTTAGCTAGATCTTCTGAGCCAATCGGACAAACAGCTCCGGTACCGCGCATGCTGCAATAGCCGCCCGGGTTTTTATGCAAGTACTGTTGATGTTCGTCTTCGGCAAAATAAAACGTAGGCGCGGCAAGGATTTCGGTGGTGATTTCTCCGAATCCCTTGTGCGATAACGCTGATTGAAACTGTTGTTTGCTCGCGTTTGCCAGTGTTTGTTGTTCGTCGCTGTAGCAGTAAATACCTGAGCGATACTGGGTGCCTCGGTCGTTACCTTGAGCCATGCCCTGTGTCGGGTCGTGCGATTCCCAAAATAAAGTAAGCAGTCGCTCGTAAGAGATAATGGCAGGGTCGTACACGACACGTACTACCTCGTTATGACCCGTCATGCCAGTACACACTTCCTGATAAAGCGGATTGGCAGTGATACCGGCCGCATAACCAACCGCCGTCGAGTACACGCCTTCCTGTTGCCAGAACAAACGCTCCACACCCCAAAAACACCCCATACCAAACATGGCAAGCTGCATGTCGCCAGGAAATGGGCCCTGCAGCGAATTCTGTAGCACAAGGTGTTTTTCGGCTACGCGCAGGGCAACGTCACGACCAGGCAAGGCCTCGTCTTTTGTTGGTAGCTCTGTTTTTTTAAACAAACCAAACACCCGTAGCTTCCCTTTCCAAGCACATGAAAACGTGCAAAAAATAAATCTTGTGCTACGACATTACCGAAGCTTGCTTAAACGAAACTGAAAGCGGTAATAAGGCCACAGTAATTAACGCGTATTTTTTGCAAATTCGGCTGCAATGACGGAAATTCAGCGGCTTGTGCGCGATTTTTATCGCCCAAAAGAATGCAGCGTCAACGATGTGTGACACTGATCACAATTTGACATCAATGGGTTGGCAAGGTGACTTGCGGAATGCAAGCCACAATCGGCAGGGCCTTACAGGCGTTGCAAGGCAGTGATAATCAATAACAGCGACAAACCAATGATCAAATTGATCAATACAATTTGTCTGATTCGGTTTAGCACCGAACCTGCGGCCGGCCAGTCTTCAGCTTTAACGGCGGCAACAAACGCGGGGTAGATTTTGTAGTACATAAACACAAACAACAGTGTCATGACCCAGCCAAGTAAATGCATGATGTGGACATAACCGGGTGTGGTTGCAAAGCCTTTGAACCAGTCAAATATCAGCCAGTAACCACTGAGCATGATAAACACAATGGCCATCCAGACCCAGGGAAAAAATCGTTTGAACACACCCGCCCATAGCGTTAATCGCTGAGGTGGTTCGAACGTCGCAGCCGTTGGTCGCAACACTACGTAGGCGAAAAATAGACCGCCCACCCAGACAACGGCAGCAACAACGTGCACAGCGATGGCAAGTGCATTCATAGGATTGGATTCAGTTTGGCCTGAGTTGAGTATACGCGTATCAACAGCAATGCTAGCAGTCGGGGAAACTCACCGGCACTTCAATAACATTGATAGCCAACCCGCCTCTGGCCGTTTCCTTGTATTTGGTTTTCATATCGGCACCTGTATCGCGCATGGTTTTAATCACCTTATCGAGCGACACGTAATGGGTCCCGTCACCGCGCAAGGCGATGCGCGATGCATTGATCGCCTTGACCGAGGCCATGGCATTGCGCTCAATACACGGGACCTGAACCAAACCACCCACCGGATCACAGGTCAGTCCCAAGTTGTGTTCCATACCAATTTCAGCGGCATTTTCCACCTGTTCTGGTGTGCCTCCAAGCACTGAGGCCAATGCACCTGCAGCCATTGAGCATGCAGATCCCACTTCCCCCTGACAACCAACTTCAGCACCTGAAATGGATGCATTTTCTTTGTAAAGAATACCTATAGCGCCCGCGGTAAGCAGAAAATCCACGACGCCATCGTCACTGCTGTCTGGGCAGAAGTTCACGTAATAGTGCAACACAGCCGGAATAATACCCGCAGCACCATTGGTCGGCGCAGTCACGACGCGTCCGCCCGCTGCATTTTCTTCGTTGACAGCCAAGGCATACAAATTGACCCAATCCATTACCGTTAGTGGATCAGACAAACCACGCTCTGGATTAGATTTAAGTTTTTCGAACAAACCGGCGGCACGGCGCTTTACTTTCATGCCACCAGGCAAAATACCGTGTTCGCGACAACCGCGTTGAACACACGCCTGCATGGATTCCCACAACTCCAAGATGTTTTCACGCACAGTTGCTTCGCTAAGCACGCTGGTTTCGTTTGCCATCATCACTTGGGCAATGGACAAACCCGTTTGCTTGCAAATTGCCAGTAGTTGATCGCCCGTTGTAAACGGGTAAGGCACATCGACAGTGGCAGTTTTTATCGGACTTTGATCGGCGGCAGCCTCTTCATCCACAACAAACCCGCCACCCACTGAAAAAAACGTGCGTTTAAAAAGCACATCACCCGCTGCATTAAATGCAGTGAAAACCATGCCATTGGGATGAAATGGTAAGGATTTTCGCTTGTGCATGACCAGATCAGTTTTCTCGCTAAAAACGAGCTTTTCTTGCCGACCGGGTATTTTTAACTGCGAAGACTCACGAATAGACGCTAAGACAGATTCGATTGTTTCTACATCAACTGTACGCGGATGCTCACCTTGCAAGCCCAAAAGCACGGCTTTGTCGCTGCCATGGCCTTTTCCGGTTGCACCCAAAGAGCCCAATAAATCCACTTTTATTCTTTCAACCAGAGCAGCGTCCGATTGCTCTTCCAGGAATCGAACGAACTGGTTGGCAGCCACCATGGGACCAACGGTGTGGGAGCTGGAAGGACCTATACCAATTTTAAATAGGTCAAAAACGCTGATGGTCATGAGCGAAGCCTGCGCTGTTATCGTGTGCACAAGAGGCTAGCGAATCTGACAAAGACCCGCTCACTCAAAACGGTGTTTATGGCGGTTAAAACGACATGCACACGGCAACGGCTGCACAAAACGAACTATATGCAGCGTAAGGTGCATGTTGCCCGTAAGATAACGCTGGGCAACACGTGTCAATGCTGAGAAGGGTTTGACCTACTGGTAAGTACTACCAATAAATCGCTGGATAGTGGCGGCAGCCACCGATACAGAGTGATTTTGCAACTTAACGTATCTGTCGCCGCTGAGGTAGGCACCATAGCCACGCAGCATGCCAAGCAACTGGTATGTGCCTTGGTTGCACGTTAACAAACCACCGCCGGATTGGCCGGAATCTATTGGCGCACTGGTGTGCAAAGCACCCGAGCGATTGCGCTGAAACACACCGGCTGAAGTTGTTTTTCCCTGTGCTTTAGGGAAACCCACCGCCCAAACCATCTGGCTTTGACTCGGTTGACCCATTGACAGGGGCACGGGGGTTATATCGTGTGTGTCGACCGACAACACAGCCAAATCGTTTTGACGATCTATTAGCATCAACGATGCTTTGCGGAATCCGTCTTGTACTCGCACAAAAAATTGCCCGGCACCGTCGACCGCGTGAGCGGCCGTTAGCACTCGGTTGTGCGCAAAAACCACACCACTGGCGTGACTACCATGATCGGTGGCTACCGGTAAAATCGCCTCAAGCGTTTTATCATCCGGCCAAACACACTCTGGTGCTGCTACCACTTGCGTTGACCAAAGGCCAGTGCAAACGAGAAGCGCACCTATTATTTTTCTGGTGCTTCGCATGTCTCATCCCCCACGGCTACAAGCTTGCCGTGCATGCGGACTCTTAGCGACGGTTGAACTACCCGTGTGAAGTTTCAACATCAGCCGAAACTGCACGATGTGGATTAGTTACCACTGCTATTTCACGTTTTGGCGGGATAGGCTCCCACCCCCTATGTTACGAGCCACAGTTTTGGTCTGCGCCACTGACTGTCTGCGCCTGAGAGTACTACGATGTTGTAACCACGAAGTTGCCACTCAAACGCTTGGCTGAGGCCAGTCTAGCGCATGGAAGCGTTGGAAGATAGAAGTTATAGAGCCGAATATCTGACACATAAGTGTCTGATTTTACTAAGATAGATTATTAATTAGTGCCTATAAGCAATTGATTTTCAACGGGTAGGCTATGCAAATCTAACCGCCGATGTTCAAACCTATACCAAATATAAATCTTGGTTTTTCATGGCTGTTATCCGGATGCCACAGATGAACATCATTAATGGTCACGGTTGGATAGACATAACTGGCTTCACCGATCTCACCTTTTGTGACCCCTTGCAAGGTGCCAATGGCGGTCAATTCCCGGCCAGGCGAGTAGTTTTGAGTTTCGATGTAGTCTGGTGATTGCAGCAAAAAGCGTCCTAACGATTTTCTATGCGTCAACGGGCGTTGCCTGCTATCAAGCGGGTAAGCCAATACTTCAAATTGGGTACGATCGACCAAATTGGTGCTGCTAACAATAACCCCACCCCAAATGACAGTGCCCTTGGCCTCATCCGGCTCAGACAGAATTTGCTCAGGTGTTAGTTGAACGCTGACTTCATTCGTGTTCAGAGGTGGGGTGGCACAACCAAACAAAACTGCCGTTACCACGGTTACCAACGCCATCGAGAGCAATTTCCGTAATTTTGCACCACCAGGCAACGCATGATTAGCCGCTGCTGGTTTCAGGAAATGACTTAATACTTGCTTCACTGCTGCTTTCACTACTTGATTCTCCGAGCTAGCCGGTAAACGGCTAATCTCCACGGCTTTTGACTATCGAACTGATAACCCTAAAAAATAATTTGTCCACTGAGACCACGCCGTCTGCGGTGCGGCCAATCCAGCCAATAGCGATCATGAATGAAATAATGTGGGTAACCAGAGTTGGGGTCGATTTCGCTTAATTTCTTCCATACTCGATAATCGAATACCGTCATGTAGGGGTACTGATATTCCGCTTCGCCAACCTGTCCTGACTCTATCCGGTTAACCGTCCCCACCAGACTGATGTCCCGCCCTGGGCTCAAAATTTCAGGGTCAAGGAACCCCTGCAATTCAGCCAAAAACCGGCCATCTGTTTTATCGTTGTGCAGTGGACGCCCCGATCGCTGCAATGGCCTTGATACAACCTCAACTATGGTGGTTTCGGCCTTGTTTACCACGCTGGCAATAGTACCGCCCCAACGCAAGGGCACACCGAGCTCAGCGCCGTTTTGAACTTGTGCGACCGACAGCTTTACAACCTCACCTGGCGGTGCCGGCGTTGCACAACCCACAAGCGCTAGCGCGATAATGGCCACTGCCAAGCCCAACCGACCGGCCCTCAATGTACTACCCAGATATCCTGCAACCAAAATCCGTCTGGCCAGGAGACGATACTTCGACCTAACCATAACCAAGCCTTTTTCGTGTTCTGAGCTCATTATGACCACAGTTAGTAAAACTAATTGAGACCACGCCGTTTCATTTGCATTGTTTAACCGCGATTGGCAGGAAAACCACAACTAACCCAAACCTTTCCACTCGTTAATTTTGCGTACCGTGACGCCGATCGCGTCTTGATCGACTATGTTCAATTATGGCCGCAAAAGTTGGTACAAGACGGTAAGGACCGGACTTCGCAGGCCGTTACCTGATCAGTTGGGCAGCGCATGAACCTTTAACTCATGTGCGCGTCCAAATGAAGAGTCGACCCGATGTGTACTGACTCACAAAAAGCCAGGGGATGTGTGGAATTTTCCGACACTCACTACATAAGAGGGAATAATAAGAATGCAAACGATAAGTAAAGCAGCAAACCTTCTCAACATCAGTGAATACCGACTTTTCAGCGAAGCTTACCTTAACTGGTTTGGTGACCGTGCCAGCGACAATGACATAACGTCAGTTTTCGCCCAGTTTAAAATGTTCGGCGAAGTGCCAGTCTGGGCAGATCAGTTTGCCCGCAGCGTTCTGGATGACCTTGAGGCCAATCGGCAGGTCAATTTAAATTCCTACTGCCTGTTGAACTTGTCCCCTCGGGTGGGCGGCAAGCCGGAAATCAGTTTTACGTTATTGAATAACGGTTGATAATTGAATAACGATTAATACGGAACAGAGTCAGTTTTCGGCGTACCAGATTAATCACAACGACCGGCGCTAAAAAAGAGCGCCGTTAAGTACTGATTAGCTCCAAGCCATAAATACGTTGAGCAGTACGGCCAAATACGTCATTTATCACATTGTCGCCCGCGTGTTTAACGCAATCGAACACGCGTTCGACCGTATCGTCATAACTTGCCATCAGTTTATCAACGGGAAAGTTACTTCCGAACATAACCCGTTGCGATCCAAATTTCTCTAAGATAAAAATAACCAACGGCATAATTGACTCGGCAGTCCATTGTCGATCAAACATACCAAACCCTGAGAGCTTCACCGATACATTTGGAAGCTGCGCCAACTCGCTCAAACCTTGCTGCCAGCTGGCTAAACCCGAGCTTGTTTGATCATAAGGACTACCAGCATGATCAATTATGACGGGCACCTGTGGGTGTCGACTTAAAAAAGCCGCCGCCTCATGCATTTGCTCTGGGTAAAGCTGTAAATCAAAACTTAAACCGTGTTCACCTATCAATGCAAATTGATCAGTCCATTGTGGATTGCGAAGCAAGTGCTCAGCGCTAAAGCACAACTCGGGTTTATCATCGAGAAAGCTCAGTATTTGGCGTACGCCTTTAAATGATGCAAACCGTGTCTGCGCTTCCAGATGCGTCTGTGCATCCTTGCCGCTTAAGTTCACTAATCCCACAATGCCTACCGTGGCAGGATTGCGATCGATAACCGATTGCACCCATTCGGTTTCAGCAACCGGGTTAGCTATGGCACCGTCACACTGAACGTACACAGACGACTGAACATCATGCGACTTTGATTCATCAATATACTCTTGCCAGGTGTAATCGCGCTGTATATCAGTTGGATCACCAAAAGGTTTTTGTGAACCAATATCGCGCAACCAGCCGTAGCCCAAATCGGGTGACGTTTGTTCCGGAATCCAAATATGATGATGTGAATCAACGAGCTTCATACGTATTTGACCGCCAATAAGTGAACCGACTACTTCCTAACCTTGCAGGGTTATTTAACGCGTAGATTTCTATCGCGCAAGGGCTTATATAATCAACGGATTGCTAAGACCCACGATAGGTTGAATAACCAAACGGATTCAATAATAAGGGTACATGATAGTGTTGACCGTCGCCGGCAATTTCAAACACCACTTCGGCGTAAGGATAAAACGACTTCGTGTTACGTTTTTTATAGTAGTCGCGCAATTCAAACGATAGCTTGTATATTCCTGCAGGCAGCACACTATCATTGCCGATAAAGTCACTGACGCGTCCGTCAGCATTGGTTTCACCCGACCCCAAAGGCGTCCAGCTGTCATCTGTTTGGTGTAGTAACGAGATAGGCACACCTTGAGCAGGACAGCCTAATGAGGTATCAAGAATGTGAGAAGTGATTTGTGTCATGGATGCGCGTCTTAAGTTTTGGGTTCTATGTTGGCTGTATCAGGTTGCAACTGATGGTTCGTGTTTACGGTAACGGCATTGACCTGCCGCATTTCCAGGCTAACTGCCATCGCAATTTCCATTGGCAGGTTACCGGTGCGATAGTGCTCACCTATGGGTGCAGTCAGTCTGGCAAGTTCAAGCTCTGTGAATCCTTTGCGTGCAAGGCGAGAGCGAAACCGAGCCGCTTTTGCTTTGGATGCAATAAGCCCACAGTAAATACTGTCGCCACGAGACAGCACGGCTTCAGTTAATTCAAAATCCAGCTCATGACTGTGGGTCATGATGACGTAGTAAGCCCTGTCGGGACATTGATCGACAGCCGCAAACGTGTTTTCACCGAGCAAATGCGTACTCATGAGCGCATGACTTTGCTGTCCGCCAAGCACAGTAAGCTTGTTTAACCATGGCTGCCGAGTGTCATAAAATTGCACGCGACAAGGGAGCTGTTGCAATACCATAGACAAACACTGCGCCACATGACCTGCGCCGAATACCACCACGCTAAACTGATTGGCAGGGTGTAGTTCGTAATGCAAAGTGACTTTACCGCCACAGCATTGAGATAACTGCGGACCAAGCGCATGCGTTTGCGTGCTAATGCCAGCGGTGTGTTGCGGGCGATCAAGCATTTGGCGAGCGTGGTCAATGGCAGCTTGTTCCAATGCACCGCCACCAATGGTGTCATCAACCTGGTTGCGACTAACCACCATGTGAGCACCGGGCGTGCGCGGCGCAGAGCCGATAACGTCTGCTACCGTCACCACGACACAGGCTGTACCTTGATTCACATGCGCTTGTAGTGCATTAAGCCAGATCATGTTTTTGTTCTTAGCGAATCGCACACGCGTAAAATTTCTTCAGCGGTTGCCGGAGAATTTAATGCCGGGAAGTGCTGGTAGTGCGTTATTGATCCAATGGCATCGCGAATAGCCGCAAAAGCCGATATTGCCAACATCAGTGGGGGTTCGCCGACCGCTTTTGAACGAAACACCGTGGCTTCTTTATTGGGTGTGTCAGCCAGCAAGGCAACATTAAATTCAGCAGGTGCATCACCGATAGCCGGAATTTTATAAGTAGCTGGCCCATCGGTTAGCAGGCGACCAGAGTCGTCCCACTTGAGCTCTTCTGTTGTCAGCCAGCCAAGTCCTTGAACATACCCGCCTTCTATCTGACCAATATCAATGGCTGGATTAACGGAACGACCAACGTCGTGAACAATATCGCAACGCAGTAATGTTGATTCGCCCGTTAGTGTGTCAACCAACACTTCGCTTACAGCGGCACCATTGGCGTAGTATAAAAACGGACGGCCTGTTGCGGTGTTGCGGTCGTAGTGAATTTTAGGCGTTTTGTAAAAACCGGTGGCACTGAGTTGCACGCGGGCAAGGTATGCTTCTTTAACGATTTCTTCCCAGTTGTAGTGCGTGCCGTTAAGGCTAATGCGATTATTGTCAAAAACCACATCGCTTACAGTACACGTGTGCCCATCAGGCGCTTTACTCTCCACCACGAATTGCGCCAGTCGAGATTTAATCGTGTCAGCCGCCGATTTTGCGGCCATGCCATTGATATCAGTACCCGATGATGCGGCAGTTGCTGATGTGTTGGGTACTTTGTCTGTGCGTGTGGCCGTTATCGCAATGCGCTGCAAATCTATGCCAAGGGTACTAGCAACAATTTGCGCCACTTTGATCATGAGACCCTGACCCATTTCCGTTCCACCGTGATTAATCTGCACACTGCCGTCATTAAACACATGCAGCAAGGCACCACCTTGGTTCAAGTGCGTCACCGTGAACGAAATACCAAACTTGACTGGGGTTAGCGCAATGCCTTTTTTAAGCACCGCGCTGCTTTGATTAAAATCACGAATGGCTTGACGTCGATGCTGGTAGTTAGCAGAGTCTTCCAGCTGCGCCACTATCTGAGGCACGGTAAATGAGCTGACTTCCTGATGATAAGGCGTCACATTACGCGGAGCTTGCCCATAAAAATTAATTTTTCTTATTTCTAGCGGGTCTTTATTTAGCGCATAGGCAATTTCATCGATAACCGCCTCCATGGCCATCATGCCTTGTGGTCCACCGAACCCTCGAAATGCCGTATTGGAAACCGTATTCGATTTGCACCGCAACCCTTCAATATTCACATCATTAAGATAGTAAGCATTGTCTGCATGGAACATCGCACGATCTACAATGGCATCGGATAAATCAGGCGAATGCCCGCACTGCCCTGCCAACACGTGTTCAATCCCATGAATAAGGCCATTGTTATCAAAACCAACCGCATAGTTATTAATAAAAGCATGACGCTTACCGGTCATTTGCATATCGTCACGACGCGACAACCGGCAACTGACACTGCATTGATTACGCAGTGCGAAAAGGGCCGCAAACGCGGCCAGGTTGGCTGCCTGTGTTTCTTTACCGCCAAAACCACCACCCATGCGACGAGTTACAACGGTTACTTTGTTCATGGGTACGCCAAGCACCCCGGCAATCAGGTGCTGTGTTTCGGTTGGGTTTTGATTGGATGAGTGTATCAGCACCCCACCATCTTCTTCTGGCTGAGCCAGCGCCACCTGACCTTCAAGATAAAAGTGCTCTTGCCCACCAACGTGAATTGTTCCTTGGAGTTTATGTGTAGCCGATGCAATGGCAGACTTAGCGTTTCCACGCTGCATGGTGTGCTTGGGTCGAACGTAAACTTCATTATCCATTGCCTGCTGTAAATCCAACAACGGTTTGGATTCGCGGTACGCAATGTTGGCAAGCCTTAAAGACTGTATAGCGCGGCGAAACGATGTCGCAGCCACCGCAAATATCGCTTGTCCCATAAACGATACGTCTCGCTCAGTAAGCAAAGGGTCACCCGGGAACACTGGCCCGATGTCAACAAGCCCCGGAAGATCTTTAAGGGTTAACACATCGACAACGCCAGCAGCATTTCGAACCGCAGACAAATCCATTGACTCAATGCGTCCGGCTGCGATGTTTGCACCACCTATAGCCACGTACAGTTGCCCGGCGGCAGGTTTTATATCGTCAACATAGATGGCCTTGCCGGTCACATGGCCGTGAGCACTGTCATGCGCAATGGGTTTACCCGCCGACATAATCACCCACCTGCACAGCAGCATCACTAACAGTGACTTGTAACCAGCAACGCTTTAACAGATTGGCTGCAACTCGCATACGATAATGTGCACTAGCCCGTGCGTCACTGATGGGCTGAAAATCATCTGACAAAGCGGCTATCGCCTCCGCGACGGTAGCTTCATTGAATTGCTCGCCTTGCAACACGTGTTCAACAGCGCTGGCTCTGGCCGGTACTGCAGCCATGCCACCAAAAGCCACGCGCGCCTGCGTAATGGTGTTGTCTTGCATGCTCAAACAAAAAACACCACAAACAGCGGAAATATCATCATCGAGGCGCTTGCTGATTTTATGCACAAACACTTGCGTACTGTTATCGGGCACTGGAATATGCACAGCGCGTAGAAACTCATCAGCAGCGAGCGCGGTTTTTTTGTAGTCGAGAAAATACTCGTTAATATTGAGCGTTCTAACACCTTGTGAGCCGTGCAATTCGAGCTCTGCATTCAAGGCCAGCAACAATGGTGGTAAATCGCCGATGGGTGAAGCATTGGCGATGTTGCCGCCAATGGTCCCTTGATTGCGCACTTGCTCTGAGCCAAAACGCAACATCATGGCTTCACTACTGGGAATAGTTTGTCGCAGCGTACGCATGCACTGATTCAAAGACAAGGCGGCACCAAAACTGATGCGTTGCTCATCTACACTAACAGCCAGCAATTGCGGCACCTGCTTAATGCAGATAATGGCGTCTATGTCGTTAAACTGCTGCGTTACTTCCAGCGCCAAATCGGTTCCGCCAGCCAGTAACTTTGCCTTGGGGTATTGAACACGCATCGACGCAAGTTCCTCGATGCTGCCGGGCAATAGAAACCGCGGATGCATAGGTAATTGCTGCTCTATGCTTTGTAAGGCATTGATGGTTTCGTGTTCTCTGTGAATGAACTGATCGGGTTCTATATTATTCAGCGCTTTAATTGCAGCGCGTTTAATCGGCGCATAGCCAGTGCAACGGCATAGATTACCGCCCAAATGACGATCAACAAGGTGCGCTAAAACGGGTTCACTGAAGCCGCTGAATTGTGCAGCTTGATGGTTATGATAAAGCGCAAACATCGACATAATAAAACCAGGCGTGCAGAAACCGCACTGAGAACCATGTTCTTCTACCATGGCGTGCTGTACCGGATGCAGCTTATCGCCTTCGGCAAGGTCTTCAACGGTGATCAGCTGCTTTGCGTGCAAGCTACCAATAAACGTAATACAGCTGTTAATCGACTCATAACACAATGTCTTGGTGTTAGTGGCGTCATCAACAACAACGCTGGCCAACACAACCGTACAAGCACCACAGTCACCTGAACCACAACCTTCTTTTGTGCCTGTTTTTAAGCGGCGCTCTCTTAGCCATTGCAATACTGTGACATCGGCCCGCACACTATCCAGCGTGATCAATTCATTGTTTAATAAAAATCGAATCATGCGGCTGGGGTTACAAACAAATCGGTTTTAGAAAAAGTTGTGACGTCAACCAAGCCGATATCAGAGATACGCAACTCTGGGATAACCACCAAGGCCAACAACGAGTGCTGCATATAAGCGTTATTTAAAGTACACCCACACTGAGCCATTGCATCAACCATTTTTTGGGCCTTTACAGCAACCACTTCGGCTCGTTCATCGGACATTAAACCGGCTATGGGCAGTTCCACCATGGCAAGTTCAGTTCCATTGGATACCACCGTCACACCACCACCCACTTCACCAAGCCGGTTAGCCGCCATGGCCATGTCAGCATAATTGGTTCCAACCACAATCATATGGTGCGCATCGTGCGCAACAGTGGATGCAACGGCACAAGGGCGGTTATAACCAAAGCCCGACACAAACGCATTGGTTACACCGCCAGTGCCACGATGCCGCTCAACCAGTGCGATCTGACACACATCGTTTTTCTCATCCATACAAACGATGCCATCGTTAACATCCAGTGTGGACTGTAATGCACGCGTGGGTGCTTGATTTTCGATAACACCGATAACGCGAGCATCAACACGATGACTGTTTGCTGGCGCCGGTATTTTAAAGTCATCCGCCACCAGGGTCTTACCTAAGTGCACCGTGTTTCGCGCACTTTGTGGATACTGCGCCGCGGGAATCTGTGCAACCAATGCCCCATCTTCCGCCAGGATTTCACCGCGCGCTATCACTTGCTCAATGGGCAGTGTTGCCAAGTCAGAGCTGATGATAATGTCGGCACGACGACCCGGAGTAATGGATCCAAGATCGCGTTCAAGACCAAAGTGTTGCGCTGTGTTGATTGTGGCCATTTGAATTGCAGTGATGGGTGGCAGGCCTTGCTCAATAGCATGCCGTACCACACGATTCATGTGTCCCTCATTAACCAGCGTGCCCGAATGAGAATCGTCGGTACACAAAATAAAATTTCGCGAGTCTAGGCCTTCCTCAGTAATGGCTTTAATTTGTGGTGCCACGTCATACCAGGCAGAACCCAAACGCAACATAGCTCGCATACCCTGACGCACACGTGCCATAGCGTCGATCATGCGTGTGCCTTCATGATCGTCAGCTGCGCCTCCAGCGACATAACCATGAAAGGCCCTGCCTAAGTCGGGGGATGCATAGTGACCACCAACCGTTTTACCGACCAGTTGTGTTGCGGCAATTTCGCCCAGCATTTTTTCATCGGCTGCTGCTACGCCCGGGAAGTTCATGACCTCTCCAAGCCCTATGATGTTTGGCCATTGCAAGGCCGTTTCTACATCGCTGACACCCAAGGTTGCACCAGCATTTTCAAGACCTGGTGCGGAAGGCACACAACTTGGCATTTGTACAAAAACGTTTATCGGTAGAGTTAATGCCTCATCGTGCATCAGCTTGACGCCATCGAGTCCAAGTACGTTGCCGATTTCGTGTGGGTCGATAAACATTGACGTGGTGCCATGTGGAATCACGGCCCTGGTGAACTCGGTTACGGTGACCATGCCACTTTCAACGTGCATGTGTGCATCGCACAGTCCGGGCACAAGATACCGGCCGTCAGCTTCAATAATGTTGGTGGCGTCGCCAATGGTGTGCGCGGCATCGGGCCCAACGTACGCTATGCGACCTGCGCTGATGGCAATACTGGTGTCCGGGATGACTTCACCCGAATGCACATTGACCCATTTTCCACCGCGAATCAGGGTGTCGGCTGATTGTCGGCCCATGGCCACATCAACCAAGGTTTTGGCGCTTTTGGCCCAGGAATCTACTGTGTTCATGCCCATCGCTCCGTCATACTCAACGCTGTGGCTCAAGTGTGTGGCCCATTGCTAACAGATACTGGCTTTGAAACGCCAAATATCGAGCATATGGCCGGATTTATGCAATCAGCCTTTGCCTTTAGGCTGCTTTAGTCCGGTATAATGGCGCGTTAACTATCACCCGCTTGGAACATCAGTCCAGCATCGATTTTCGTCGCGCCTTAACGCTTGCGCACCAGGAACTTCCCTTGATTCAGAAATTACGCAACATCGCCATCATAGCTCATGTTGACCACGGCAAAACTACCTTGGTCGATAAGCTTCTGCAGCAATCGGGTACGCTTGATTCTCGCCTAGCGCCAACAGAACGCTTAATGGACTCTAACGCGATAGAAAAAGAACGTGGCATCACCATTCTTGCCAAGAACACCGCGATCAAGTGGAACGATTACCGTATCAACATCGTTGATACTCCTGGGCACGCCGACTTCGGCGGCGAAGTAGAACGCGTTTTAAGCATGGTCGATTCTGTGCTGCTGCTGGTTGATGCTGCTGAAGGCCCCATGCCACAAACACGCTTTGTGACACAAAAAGCCTTCGCGATGGGATTCCGACCCATTGTTGTTATCAACAAAATTGACCGCGAGGGTGCACGACCAGACTGGGCACTCGACCAAACATTTGAATTGTTTGACAACCTCGGCGCAACCGATGAGCAACTGGATTTCCCGGTTATTTACGCATCAGCCATAAACGGTTTTTCAGGCTTAGAGCCAACGGTTTCTGAAGGTGACATGGCGCCATTGTTTCAAACCATTATTGATGAAGTCCCTGCACCAGACGTCGACACCGACGGGCCTTTTCAAATGCAGATTTCTTCACTGGACTACAACAGCTACGTTGGTGTTATCGGGATTGCGCGCATCAAGCGTGGCCAGCTAAAACCAAACCAAGCAGTTAAAGTGGTTGACGTGGAAGGCCAACAACGCTCAGCCAAAGTATTACAAGTGCTAGGCTTTCATGGTCTGGAGCGCATCGAAACCGACTTGGCACAGGCCGGCGACATTGTGTGCATAACCGGTATCGACAAACTGCATATATCAGACACCTTGTGCGACCCGGCTCATGTGGAAGCCTTGCCACCACTGACAGTCGACGAGCCAACCATCAGTATGTTGTTCCAGCCAAACTCATCACCGTTTGCTGGCAAAGAAGGCAAATACGTGACCAGCAGAAACATCTGGGACCGATTACAAACCGAATTGCTGCACAACGTAGCCCTGCGTGTAGAACGTACCGACATGAGTGAAACCTTCAAGGTTTCTGGCCGTGGCGAATTACACTTATCAGTGCTCATTGAAAACATGCGACGCGAAGGCTACGAAATTGGCGTAGGTCGCCCGATTGTTATTACCCGTGAAGTCGACGGCAAAATTGAAGAACCGTTCGAGCAAATCACCATTGATGTCGAAGAGCAGCATCAGGGCAGCATCATGGAAAAAATGGGCGAGCGACGCGCCGAACTTAAAGACATGGTGCCCGATGGCAAAGGTCGTGTGAGATTAGACTACGTGGCCCCAGCGCGCGGCATGATTGGCTTTAGAACCGAATTTTTAACGGCCACTTCCGGCTCAGGCTTGATTTACAGCGTGTTCGATCACTACGGACCAAGATTAGACTTCAGCGTTGGTCAGCGTCGTAACGGCGTGCTAATTTCTAACGGCACCGGCAAGGCATTGGGTTTTGCACTGTGGAACTTACAAGAACGCGGCCGTTTAATTACCGCTGCCAACGATATTGTGTATGAAGGCCAGATTATTGGTATTCATTCACGCGAAAACGACTTAACGGTTAACTGCCTGAAGGGTAAACAACTGACTAACGTTCGCGCATCGGGCACAGATGAAAACATTCAACTAACACCGCCCATTAAAATGACGCTGGAGCAGGCACTGGAATTTATCGATGATGATGAATTGGTAGAAGTGACACCTGAGAGCATTCGAGTGCGTAAAAAGCACTTAACTGAAAATGATCGTAAGCGGCATTCGCGTACAGCGAAGGCCAGTTAGTCCTTTTAAAACTGCCCCGGTATGCTGGGGCTGATAGTCTGATATCGATGCGGTGTGCCGTGGCATCGACTGTTTGGATTAGATTGCCTGACTCAATATGATGCTGATGGCTAAATACAAGCTTGATAGCCATAAGCCGGTTTCGGTTTTGAACTCAAGGCCTATGGAGAAGTCACCGTGCTTCATCAATGAATCACTTCGTTGCTTGTTCAAAACTCACTTTAAGATGAGTACCTGTGGCAGCAGCGAGACGTTCCAACGTACGCATTGATGGAAGACTACCGCCTTCCATTCTAGCTATAACGGCTTGGGTCGTATTCATCTTATCGGCCAACTCTTGCTGAGTCAGATTCGCTAGTCTGCGAGCCCGTATAACTTCCCTTGCTAGAGAGAATTCTTGTGCTAATGCAGAGTATTCATGTGCATACTCTGCATCGCTCTGCATCATGTCATGATGTAAATCACGCGCCCGTTTACTCTTCATTGGTCTACCTCTCTCGCTCGTTTAAGCGCTAGTGTTAATTCCTTACGCGGCGTCTTCTGTGTTTTTTTAATAAACACACGCAACACAATCAAACGTTTGCCGCTGGCAGTGACATAGATTGCACGAGATATTCCATCCCGCCCCTTAAGCCTCATCTCCCATAACTTGTTTTCAAGGTGCTTGATGTGTGGCTCATGGACATGCTCTAGCCCCTGGCTTTCAATCAGTTCAACGATCCGTTGGAACCGAGCCAACATGTCGCGAGGCAATGCTCGTAACTCGGCTTCAACCTCGTCATTCAACAGTTCAACTGTCCATGTCATCGGCATGATGATATATCTTTTTAGATATATTTCAAGTTTTTATTTCGAAACATGATCTGAGACTGATTTCGTGAGAACGTGCACAAATGACTGAGCTTTTTAGTCTTACCACCCAGTTTTATTGATGCACCAAGCGCTCGATGCAACAACCGTGGAGCGAATAAACATCACTTATGCCGCTTCATTTGGAGAAAAGCCTCAGGGTATGGCTCACGCTTTACGTCGTTTCGATAAAATCAGGCCTTTTTATGGTCGATCTTATGATGTAAATCTAGAGCCGAGACCTACCAATGGTGAAACACATTCCGACCTACGCTACGATTGCTACGTTATTTCTTGTTGCTGGTTGTAGCAGTGGTAGCGATGGACAGCCATTGATTGATGAAGATTCGGAAGAAACTCTGCCCTCGATTGGTGAGAGTCCAGATGAGTCGAGTCTCTTTCACCACGCTTGTGAAAAACAATGCAATGGTTGTATTAAGTACAGAGCGAAAACGAACTCTTTACTAATACAAAAACAGGATGAACGTCCGCTTTTAACTGCTATTTGGAATTAGCTTGTGGATAGACAGTGATGTCATCTTCCATTACTTGAATTTGTGCAAGGTCATAGTTTGCTTGCATTCGAATCCACGCCCCTGCCCATGAATTTGATCATCCGAACTTGCGCATAAAGCAGTTGCAACGTATCGTTATCTGAATTAACCAGAACGACTTCTCTTGCAGAGGAACGCAACATGGGCTTGGACAATTATCTGTTGTACTTGGCAGCACTGGCGGTGTTCTTTGCCACTCCGCCAGACACAAGTCAATTGCTCATCATATCCAATAGTATCCGCCATGACGTCAAGCGCTGCAGGTGGATAATTGCCGGTGATTTGTGTGCCAACTGCCTGCAAATGACAGCCGCGGCTTTTGGCTTGGCAGCAATCATTGCAAGTTCTGCACTTGCGTTCACGGTAATCAAATGGGTTGGTGTTCTTTATCTGGCCTGGATAGGGTTGAAATTGCTCTTCTCAACAGAATCACCTTCAAATGCACAACAGAACCATTCTGCAAATAGACTGAGCATGTTCAAACAAGGCTTTTTCACATCACTTGCCAATCCATTCGCCGTTGCATTTTTCGCAGCCCTATTCCCTCAATTTATCAACACGGACTCAGCCGTGCTGCCACAATTATTGGTACTCGGAGTCACTTATATTATTGTAGATGGTGCAATCCTGTTGTCATGGGGAACTGCGGCATCGCAGGCATCAAAGCGTGTAAAGCGGCTACAGCTATCAATGATGAATAAAGTTAGCGGTGCGTTAATGATTGCTGCAGCAGGACTACTGGCTGCGAAAGGCGTTGATACTGCTGAGTCTTAACAACGTATCCCCCATCGCAAACAGGCATCAGTTAGCAAGCACACTATGAGCCGCAGCCAAATACTCCTTGGTTTGCATCTCCATCAAACGACTGGCTGCGCGAACAAATTCAAATTCTAATCGTTTACCTGTGTAAAGCTCATCGGGTTGGGCTTGCGCGGAGACGATCAACTTGATGTGCCGATCATAGAATTCGTCTATTAAGTTAACCAGCCGTCGGGCCGCATCGTTTTGATCTTCATTGAGTATCGGCACATTGCTTAACAACACGGTGTGAAAGGCCGTTGCAAGCTCAATGTAGTCGGCAGTTGATCTTGGGGTGTTGCACAGCGTGTCAAAGTCTATCCACAGCACATCACCACAGCGGTTTATAACGGGTAAATCGCGACCATTGATTGACATGCTTTTAACATTGTCGTTTTTACCCGCTGTGAGCCGGTCAAAATGCGCCTCCATGGCATCACGGGTACTTTTATCCGCTTTTCCGTTGTTGAACTCACCAACAATATAAATTGGCTCACGCTGCAGCAAACGCAAGCGGTAGTCGGTATCGCCAACCATTTCTAACACATGAGTGTGTTGTTTAATTTGCTCTATGGCGGGTAAAAAACGTGCACGCTGCAGACCGTCTTTGTACAAATCATCAGGGTGCAAGTTAGATGTTGTCACCAGGGTTGTACCACGTTTGAATAACTCGGTCATTAACGAACCCAGAAGCATAGCGTCGGTTATATCGTTAACGTGAATTTCATCTAGCAACAACAAGCGGGTTTTCGCAGCCCATTTGTCGGCCACCAATGGAATCGGATTTTCGACTTCGCCCAGTTCGCGCAGATCGTTGTGTATACGCTGCATGAAGCGATGAAAGTGCAAACGGGTTTTATCTTTAAACTGCAGCTCGCCATAAAACAGGTCGCACAAATGCGTTTTACCTCGCCCTACCCCGCCCCACAAATACAAACCTTCAACGCCAGTTGTCGTTGCTGGTGTTGAACCGAAAAAACGGGATAGAAAACCACCAGTGGGCGGCTTATAGGGTTTGCGTTTGGCAAGATTGATGGCAATGGCGTCTAGCAGACGCATAACAGCGTACTGCTCTTCATCAGGATTTAGCTTTCCTGATTCAACTTCATGCTCGTAGCGAGCAAGTGGTCCCACGGGTTTAATTAGCCAGTAACCAGCGTGTTACCGGCGCGCAAAGCCCTGATGGCTTCTTTTTGTCGAGCCAACACGTATTGATGCAAGGCATCTAACTGCTCAGCACTAAGATCAACAAAACGACAAGTGAGCTCGTCATTGCGGGTATCTGGCAAAACATCTACGTAGCCCGATATAGGCCTTTTATAGGTGGGCAAATCAACACTGAATGGGTATCGCCTACCTGGTTTAGCCGCCTTTACTGGAGCCGAAAAACCCACTGCACTGATTTCCAGCGCGCGCGTCAGGTTGCCATCAAGTTGCAAAATAACAGGCTCGTCAGGGTTGGGCACAACCGCATAAGCCGAGCGCCCGGATGATGGCGCGTGAATCGTAATCTCGTTCATGTTTAGCGTCGCAGGCCGGGAGGAACAAGTAACGCCAATCTTGAGCGCAGTCTTTGTACGTTGTTGTCTTCAAGAATTATGGCAGCACTTCTGTAGGCAACATCGACGACCACCAGCTCGCGCATGTGTACCGACCTTAATCTGCCAACCAGCATTGCCGTTAATATAGACAAACTCACACCCGAAACAAAAGGCAACACGTTTACGCCCGTTAGTACGGCATTCTCTGCCGACACCATACGCACTATGGACGCTAGCGCACCAATCAGGATGGCATAGATCATGGTGAAAACGAAAATATCAATGGCCATTTGATGGACCATTTTTTCCGACGCCTGACTGCGCGACCACGAGTGTTGTATTTCGCCTTCATCTGCGGCGTCACCAATTAAATGACAAACCTGCTCTACTTCTGCAGAGCTTGAGCGCACTTCGGCAACGCCAAGTAAACCTTCGCGGCGACTTACATCGCAAATCTTAAGCATGGCCTTGGCCATTTCTTCGGGTGAGGTTCCACCCCGAATGCCACGTGACAATGCAAACTGCAAAGAGTGTGACAGCTGGTTAAGCGGAAAAGTGATTAACAATGCGACGAGAGTGCCACCAAACACCACAATGATAGGTTGAACAACATCAACCGCATGCTGAATGCCGCTCATGAACATGGCCAAACCAATGGTTAGCAACACCGCTGCAAGGAGTAGCGGTATGATCTGCCAAAGTTCAATAGGCTCGTGTTTTTGCACTGCTAAGTCGTCTGAATTGCGTAAAGCCACGGTTTAATAAAGCATCCAAAAAAATTGCTTGTCAGTCGCGTAAATCTGTGGTGCGAAAGATCTTAGTCCAATGAGAATAGCAGAAACATTCACGCTGTAATGATCGATTTTGCTTTGATTACCTATCTATACGGCGGTAGTTCAAGGTGAGGAATTTGCAATGTGGCAGTCAGAAAAAACACTGAAAATCACCCAGCGTGGCGTTCCACATGCGCTGCATAGGGCATTGTATTGGGCTCGGTAGAAATAAGCGCGTGTGGCGCTTGCAGCTAAGCCGCTAGCTCCAGCCACGGCGGGACCATGTATCCGGCCTCTTTAAGCTGGCGATCTAAAGCCTGGGAATTGGGTTTTAACTGCTCCAGGAATCGCCAAAATGTTGGCGAATGATCAAGATAGCGTGTGTGCGCAAGCTCGTGGAGCAACACGTAATCAACCACGTTGGGGTCTAAAAACAATAATTTATAGTTGAGGCTTAAGGTGCCGCTGGACGAAAAACTTCCCCATACGGTGCGCTGGCCTCGGATGCTCATGCGCTTGTAACTTAGTCCGCTGCGTTGTGCGCACCCGGCCAACCAGGGCCCAAGCACATCTCGGGCGCGCGGTTTAAGTGCCTCGGCAATGCATTTGGCTACCAGCTCTTTGTTGGTCACATCGACCGATAACTGCAGGCAATCGCTTGCCACCCACTGCATGGTGGCTGCGTCTGCGGAAGCGCTTTCCAGATAAACGATATTAACCATGGTGTTATCCGCTGCCAGATGCAACTGTGGCGGTGGCCACTGACGGTAAATGGCCGGGGTTTTATCGTCCAGATCTGCCAGGGCCTCGGTGATCCACTTACGCTGGCTTTCCACCAGTGCCGGGATAGAACGCTTTGCATAACGCTTGGGTATGGTCACTTGTAAACCACGACCTGGCTCAACACGCAAATATACCTGCCGTGCTTTTGCTGAGACTTTCAGTTGATACGGAATCGGCGCGGGCTGTCCGATCTCTGCCTGCGGCGGACACAATGAAAACCCGGTAGGGTCGATGTCAGGCTGAATAACCCGGGGTTTGTGGCATGCTTGCGGTACGCTAGACGCAGGTGCGTCGAAATCAAAAGTCAATTGATTCTGGTTTGAACTCAAAACGTCAGGAATCCTCGGGCTTACGCTATTCTACGCTAAGCTTATAGCAACCATTTAGCTAAAATCAGCAACTATGTCATTACTGTCAATCACCAGCATTCTGTTAACGGTGTCAGCGTTATTCGCCTGGTTGAACTACCACACCCTAAAGCTCCCGACCACCATTGGCATCATGGTGATCTCTCTGTTGTTTTCATTGTTCCTGGTCATTCTCGGTGCATTTGGCTTTGAGGCCGGCATTAACATGGCAGAGCAACTGGTTGCACAAATAGACTTCAACAAAGCCTTGCTTAACGGCATGTTGGGATTCCTGCTTTTTGCCGGTGCCATGCACGTTAATCTCGATGATTTAATCGAGTCTAAATGGGTTATCGGTTTGTTGGCATCGGTGGGTTTATGTATCAGCACAGCGTTGGTTGGTATCGGCACTTACTTCATCTTGAACCTGGTCGGGATAGAACTCTCGTTTGCTTACTGCCTGTTATTCGGCGCGCTCATATCTCCTACCGACCCGGTTGCGGTCATGGGCATACTAAAAACCGCTGGGGTATCAAAAAAATTAGAAACCAAAATAACCGGTGAATCACTTTTTAACGATGGTGTGGCCATCGTATTCTTCCTGGCCTTATTTGGCATTGCTGTTAATGGAGATCAAGTCGACTTTGGCAACATCGGCATGCTGTTTGTTCAAGAGGCCATCGGCGGCGCCGTATTCGGATTTGCGTGCGGTTACCTTGTGCTTAAAATGCTTAAGCATGTTGATAACTATCAGGTGGAAGTACTGTTAACACTGGCACTGGTTGCTGGGGGCGCAACGGCGGCCACCAGCATGCATCTATCTGCCCCGATAGCGGTTGTTGTCGCCGGTCTTATGATTGGTAATCAAGGCAGGCGCGCGGCCATGAGTCGCGAAACGGTAAAACACCTTGATACGTTTTGGGAATTGATTGACGAAATCCTGAACGCTGTGTTGTTCCTGATAATCGGTCTGGAGGTCATGTTGTTATCTTCAGATGCAAAGATCTGGCTTGTCGGCGTGTTGCTGGCTGTTCTGGTTATCACTGCAAGATTGATCGCGGTCAGCGTACCGGTATCCATTTTGCGACTGCACAAGGACTTTCATCCGCACGTTATCAAGATTCTTACATGGGGTGGTTTGCGCGGCGGTATCTCGGTGGCCCTGGCACTGGCCATACCGGCAGGCCCAGAGCGCGACATCGTTGTTACTATCACCTATGTGATCGTCGTCATGTCCATTCTTTTGCAAGGTCTGACTATCAATAAACTGGTTGCAGCAACTCGCCAGGAGAACCCTGAAAACCAAAGCTCAGCCTGAGTTGAGCGCGTTAATGTGCGGTTGTTCACGCAGCCGCATATACCCACGCCACGCACGAATACTGGTAAAATCGAGCTTACATCAATTTATTATTTACACAAAACTCGGTAACCAGTATGAGTCAGGAAATTGTTCTGCATTTTAAAACCAAAGAAGGCGACACTCGAACAGTCGATGCAGTGGTCGGTGACAGCGTGATGGAAACCGCCATCAAAAACGATATAGACGAGGTTGTTGCAGAATGCGGCGGCAGTTTAATCTGTTCGACTTGCCACGTGTATCTGGACGATGCCACCATGGCTATCGTCCCGGAAGCCGACGACGCAGAACTGGACATGCTAGAGGGCGTTGCATCTGAGCGCAAACCCAATTCGCGTTTAAGCTGTCAGGTTATCGTTAGTGAGGGCATGGCCGAGCATACTATTTATACGCCCGACGATCAGTAAGGCCTCGGTTGCAAGTTGCACGTCGCGCCAATGAAGTTAAATTGCCGATAACTTATTGCATAACAACCAGATTGCATAACAACCGTAGTTTAATTAGCAGACGGTCGGCCAATCAATTCCAACATCATCGATAGCCAATCCACAGGTGGCAAAATGACTCTTACAACCATTGAAGGCTTTGATCGTATTGGTGAAGAAAACGCATTTGCTGTTTTAGCTCGAGCCAACGCGCTGGCCGAAACCGGAAAAAGCATCATTAACCTGGGCATTGGCCAACCGGATTTTCCAACACCCAATCACATCGTTGAAGCGGCTATCAAGGCCTTAAAAGACGGTCATCACGGTTACACACCGGCCACCGGTATTCCGCAGCTTCGAGATGCTGTTGCAAACGACGTGTCGCAACGCTACAACACGGAGGTCAGTGCTGATAACGTCATTATTGTCCCGGGCGGCAAGGTGACCATGTTCTCAGCCATTTTAATGTTTGGCGAACCCGGCGTTGATATTCTCTACCCCGATCCGGGTTTTCCAATCTATCGCTCAATGATCGAATTCACTGGTGCTAACCCGATACCCATTCCTATTCGTGAAGAAAATGCCTTCGCTTTTTCTGCCGAAGAAACGCTGTCGCTTATTACCGATAAAACCCGTTTAATTATTTTAAATTCACCCGCCAACCCTTGCGGTGGTGTAACGCCAGCTGATCAAATTGACGCTCTGGTAAAGGGTCTGGAGGCACACCCGAACGTTGCCATAATGTCAGATGAAATTTACGATCAAATGACATACGACAACGAAAAGCACATCAGCTTATTACAGTACCCGTCCATTCGTGATCGCTTGATTGTATTAAATGGCTGGTCAAAAACCTACGCGATGACCGGGTGGCGTTTAGGCTACAGTATCTGGCCTGACAGCTTGTTCGATTCAATCAGAAAGCTGGCTGTTAACGCATGGAGCTGTGTGAATGCACCAGCGCAATATGCGGCACTTGCAGCCCTAACCGGTCCTCAGGACGATGTCGCCATGATGATGCAAGCCTTCGACGAACGCAGGCTCAAAGTAGTTGATGCGTTAAACACCTTGCCGGGCGTCAGCTGCATTACACCCAAAGGCGCTTTCTATGCCTTTCCCAACATCAAGGAAAGCGGCTGGCAAGCCAAACCACTGGCGTCGCAGCTGCTCGAAGACGCGGGTGTTGCAACCATTGGCGGTCCAGACTTCGGTATTCATGGAGAAGGCTACTTACGCGTGTCTTATGCCAATTCGCTCGATAATTTACTGCAGGCAATAGAGCGAATTGATCAGTTTCTGCGAGCTAATCCGGCCTGAACAAGGTGAGTCCAGCCAACACGCTGGCAAAACCGCAATGCTTTAGTTGTACCCTGCCTAACGAAATGCAGGTCAAAAAACGCAAAGGAAGTAGTAGCCAATGATACAAAGTCCCATGCCAAACATTGCGTCGAGGGTTTACAACCATTCGTTTAAACTCGACCCAATTGTACGTAGTTTGCTGGACACTGACATCTACAAACTGCTCATGCTGCAAACCATCTGGAAAGAACATGCCGACGTGCCGGTTACTTTCTCACTTATCAATCGCACAAAAACCGTCAAGCTCGCCGAAGAAATCGAAGAAGACGAGCTGCGCGCACAACTTGATCATGCCCGAACCATTGGCCTGTCCAAAAAAGAACTGATTTGGTTGGCAGGTAATACTTTCTACGGTAAAGAGCGCTTATTCAGCCAGGGGTTTCTTAACTGGCTTAATGAATATCGCTTACCTGAATACAATCTGCGTGTTGAAAACGGTCAATACTGCATAGACTTTAAGGGTACTTGGGCCGAAGTCACGCTATGGGAAATTCCGGTACTGTCAATTATCAGCGAGCTACGCTCTCGTGCTGCCCTGCAAGGTGTCGGCCGTTTTGAACTCGACGTGCTGTACGCACGCGCCAAAGCCAAACTTTGGGAAAAGGTGCTGCGTCTTAACGAGCTACCCGATTTGGTTATTGCCGACTTCGGCACCCGGCGTAGGCACAGTTTTTTGTGGCAACGCTGGTGTATCGCTGCAATGAAAGAAGGTCTGGACGAAAAATTCATTGGCACCAGCAATGTGCTTATGGCAATGGATTTAGATTTAAACGCAATAGGCACAAACGCGCACGAACTCCCCATGGTGCAAGCAGCCCTGGCGAACAACGACGAAGAATTAATGCAGTCACCTTATCAGGTACTGCAAAGCTGGCAGCGAACCTACGATGGCAATTTGCTTATTGTATTGCCAGACACTTACGGCTCAACCACCTTTCTGAACAATGCACCCGACTGGGTAGCAGACTGGAGCGGATTTCGAATCGACTCTAAAGAACCCATTGCCGGCGGTGAAGAACTGATCGCCTGGTGGCAATCAAAAGGTCAGGACCCAAAAACAAAACTGTTGATTTTTTCTGATGGCTTAACCGTTGATGTTATTGAGCAGGTATATGAGCGGTTTACTGGCCGTGTGCGCTTGAGTTTTGGTTGGGGTACTCACTTAACAAATGACTTTAGCGACTGTGCAACCAAGCCTAACCCACAGCTAAAAGCAATTTCTCTGGTGTGCAAAGTGACTCATGCCAACGGCAAGCAAACCGTCAAACTGTCTGACAACTATGCAAAAGCCACAGGACCAGAACAAGAAATTGAGCGTTACCGATCGGTTTTCGGGCAAGACAATATGGATAGCCAATCCGTACTGGTTTAGCTATCCGTGCTCCGCTGTTCGCAACTTCGCTTGTGTAACTTCGCTTGTGTACCTTAGTGGTTGCGACTCAGTTGCCACAACGCAGTCATTGTGCTCGGTAAGCCCCGATCAACTATCGCCAAAAAACGCATCACCAAAGTTGGCGTTAAAGTCGAAGCACCATACGCTTAAGCTATCAAAATCATCCAGGCTCATGCCCTCTGGAATAGGCAATAACAAAGAATCATTCACCCATTGTCGACCATTCAAACGTGGGCCAATCGGGAAAGAATTTGACGCATAGTTTTGACCCACGCCAGTGTAAAAATAAACAGCCGGGCCGCCGCCATCATAATTGAATTGAGATACGGCAATGGTGCAGTCGTTCAGGATGGTGATAGTACCGGTTACACCGTGCGAGCGGGTTGATAGTTCGGCAGTACGACCCACAAACGGATGGTCGCTGGTGCAGTCATCGCTGATGAGATTATTGGCAATTAACGTTTGGGTCAGGTGGGCCGTTGCAGTATCTGCATCAACCAGTTGTGCCTGATCTCCCATAACCTGCTGCACCACTGCCGTTGCCTGAGCATCAAAGCGATCGGTACCAAAGTCAATTTGGGTATCGCTGGTTATCGACTGAACCGCCGGCGGAAACGAGATACCATCGCTGACATCTGAGTCTTCATCAAGTGATTGCAGTAACCGCGCTAAATCTCGCGCCTGCGGGTTTTCGACGTCGGCAGCGCCGAAAATACTTAACGGAGTAACAAACGCGCTGGCTTGCACTGCCGGCAGAGCAAATCCACCGATACTGAACACCACAGACTCACCCGCATTAAATTCGAACACACCATCCTGGTCGGTTTGTCCACTGAGTGTGTCAGTTACATAGCCCAAGCCTGACACAGCTGAATCCAGAAATACGCCGGTGCTCAGTGATGGGGCCGGAGCGCCCTCGTCAGTGCTACAGGCAGCCATGGTCAAGGCCAGAGCGCCCAAGGTGAAAAGCTTGATTGGAGCGTGTAAAACGCCTGATTTAGCGGAAAAATTTTGCAACATAGCTACGATGACCCAATGATGTTGAAACCGGTGATATGGAACACCAGTGATATAAAAAAAGCCCGACGGAGGCGCTGTTACTGGGATGTGACCCAATCACACCTACGGAGTTCCGCGCCAAAATGCAACTCGTCGCAAAATCCCCAACAAAATGGCGATAAACACCAGCGGAAAAACCAGGGTTTGCATCACGAACACCACAATCATATTCACCGTGTTTTCGCCTATCGAGCCTGCGGCCTCGCGGTAGCGATCAAAGCGTTTCTCAAAATCGACCTTATCCACAGCCGTTTTGTAAAACTCTGTGGCTCGCTCAATAAACCCGGACGGTATGTCTGTGCTGTCGCTGACTTCTTTGTTGATCTCGTTAATTTGATTTCGCGCGCTCTTCAGTTGCGCACTTGATGCGTTGTAGTCAGCTTCGAGAAAGGTTCGATAGACCATCTCGTTGGCTATGGCCACCAGCGGCATCATGAATCTTAAAATCAGAACAAACACAAATAATCGAGCCAACACCCCTCTTAAGCGTTCATGACGACTGAAAAAATGACTGCCTATCAATAAAAGGGCAATGCCGACCAGCACCAGCAACAACCCATGCCACGCACTCATGGCGAGCAGCACTTTCTGCACACCCAAGGAACTACTCGATAGCAACATTATCCAGGAGAACCTTTCGACCAAGTCGTTTATAGGGTCAAGGATTTCACCGGGGCTAAAATTAACACCGACTCCAGCAGGTTGTATGCCTACTTCAGTGCCTTGAGCCACTGAGATAACCCCGTTTAACCCTCGCGCAATTGCCGCTACAGCCAACGCACGTTTAAACGATGCGTCGATGTGTTCTCGGCCAAGCGTGTCGGTTACCGGCAAGAGCGCTAACACAGTTGCGAACAACACGGCACCGATTAACAGAATTGAAGATTTTTCTAGTCGCATAGGCCGAGCTTAGCGCAGCCCACGCCGCGTTTTACGCCGTAACATCAATTTTTTCCGTGATTCGGCCGAAAACCCAATGACGACCCGCGAATTCGCGCCAGTGCACGGCATTTTTCGGGCAAAATACGCATTGCTATTTGAACCATTCAAGAGAGTATCTACCATGTCAAAAAGCCGGGTGACTTTACTGGGCGGAACCGGATTTCTGGGCACCGAACTGAGCTGTGTTCTGGCGCAAGAGTTTGACGAGGTTATCTTACTCAGCAGGCGCTCTCACCGGTCGCGAACGCTGCGCATTTTGCCTAACGTGCATGTCAGGCAAGCGAATGTTCACGACCCAGTGCAGCTTAAAGCAGCACTTGAAGGCGCCTCTGTTGTGATCAATTTGGTGGGCATTCTGAACACTGCCGGCAAGAGTTCCGCAAACTCCTTTGAAGGCGCACACGCCGATCTAACCAAAAGCGTTGTCAATACCTGCGAGTCTCTGGGCATCAAACGCTACTTGCACATGAGCGCGCTGAACGCCGATGCTGACAATGGCAGCAGCGCATACCTACGCAGCAAAGGCTTGGCCGAAAAACACGTGGCCGCAAGCACATCGCTCAATTGGACTGTGTTTCAGCCATCAGTGATCTTTGGTGAGCGCGATGCTTTTTTTAATCGCTTTAAATCGCTACTGACCATGATGCCGTTCTTTCCACTGGCGTGCCCTGATGCCCGCATGGCGCCAGTGTTTGTTGGCGACGTTGTTAACAGCATGGTTAAATCAATCAATAACCCGGACACATATTCGCAGAGCATCAAATTGGTTGGACCAAAAGATTTTAGCCTCGAAGAAATTGTTGAATACACTGCCAACACAGCGCAACTCAAGCGCAAAATTATTCGGCTACCGGATGGCTTGGCAAAATTCCAGGCTCGAGTAATGGAATGGGTTCCTGGTAAACCATTTTCAACTGATAACTATTTGTCATTACAAACCGATTCGGTTTGTGACTCTTGCGAGCGTCAGCCAACGTCTGTTGATGCCATTGTCCCTACATACATAGGCCACAAAAAAGGTGTGCCTGCGCGGCATCAATCACGACGCGAGTTTGCGCGCCGCTAACGGCGATGCTAAAACCAGATTTTTATCAAGGCCCAAAAGGGTTATAAAAATTTATCGAAACAGTCTTTTACATTGAATAGTCGCTTTGGCTCTTATGGGCCCGGCTGTAATTTTGTTACCATCTTCTACGAAGACGCCGAACAGCGATTTCGCGTCTGCCCTTAACGGAGTAATAAGGGGCAGCTACGACAGGATGCGGACAACCAAGGTTGAAGCGCATTGAACATCAGCATAAGACACATCGAACACTTCGTTGCGGTTGCGCAGGAGTTGCACTTTCGGCGCGCGGCACAACTAACCAACGTTGCACAACCCGCCCTTAGCCGCTCTGTTCAAACACTTGAAAATGAACTTGGCGTGCAGCTGCTGGCACGCAATAATCGCAACGTAAAACTCACCCCTGCAGGCAAAGAATTTTTATCCGGTAGTACCCAGATCATCGCCACGATGGAATCAACCATCAAAAAGTCCATTCGCGCCGGACAGGCAGGCGGAATTAGTCTTGGGTACACCTGTATTGCACTGTGCGGTCAACTGGCCTCCAGGATTATTGCGTTCGAGGGGAAAAATCCCGGTATAACAATAGAAGCTATTAATGCAGACGCAGCACAACAACTAGAAAGCCTGCACCATGATGAGCTGGATTTGTGTTTTCTAACTGGACCGTTGGACAACCAGGAGATTGAAACTGCGGTAGTGCAACTTGATCCATTTGCGGTTGTTGTCAATCGCGGTCACCCGCTTGCTAGCAAAGGTTCAATTTCGCTCGAACAACTTGCCAATGAAACCGTCTTACTTGTAGCACATACGCATGCACACACATTCAACAAACAGGTGCATCAATTCTTTGAGCAGGCACAGCTTGTACCCAAGATCAAATACGTTGAAGAAAATCACATAGGCATCTTGGGTAAAGTTGCATTGGGTCGGGGTGTTTTCATTGCAACACCAGATTATGGCTATGTCTATGCAAATGACCTGACCACACTTAATATTTCTGACACTGACGCAAAACTGCCTACCGTGATGGCCTGGCGTAAAGACATACACAACACAGACGCTATCCAGTTCAGAGATTTTGTCCTTTCACAGGCGAAAGCGACTACAACGCAACCCAAAGCCAACCCTGCAACTGCTGCACAGCAAAACCAGCAGGTCCAGCTCGATAGCGCCGAATAGCTCCAGCGCAGCCCCGATCAACCAGCTCTCAAATCGCTAACAAAATTTTATAAAGCATCGCGCTGGCTGGCCGTTACACGTTTTGACGGAAAACGGAAAATACCAGCAATATGACTCGGCTGCTCTCATCCATACTGGCAGGTGCGGTGCTTCTGGCAACCCCCTTATCGCTTCATGCGCAATCCATTGAATTGCAGGCAATATCAGATTTCACTAACCGTGAATCGGGTGCTGTGCCGTATTACCTGGATATTGCCGGCCAGCGCAATGTGCTGGCCATCAACGCGGCCAATCCCGACTATCGCAACAAATTTGCTCGGGCAGAACACGAATTTACCGGCCCCGCTGGCATTTACGATGTGACCATAAACGCCATGGGTGAAATAGACGGAGATGGTACTTATCGGTTGTTGATCAATGGCATCGTGCAAGGTGTGGGTGTTAACCCGCCTGTTAGCGTTGACTACACCATCATTGAACACACCTTCCAGAGCATTGCATTAAGCCCTGAAACAATCATCGCTGTTGAATCAAATGCGGTATCCAATGACACCATTCCAGAAGGCGACGGCTATGCGTTTGCCCGTGGTCGATGGCGCAGCGTGGTGTTGTCAGTACCCGAGGGGGCTGGAACCGTTATTACTGATGACGCCATTGATCTTGCGCTGAGCTTATCAACGGTAGAAGTATTGGCGCAAGACGGCGCGCAAATACCGGTTATTGTGTCGGTGGTCAACCAATCCGAAAACACAACAGCAACTTCACCTGTGGTGACATTCGACTTACCTGACGGAGTGACGTTTGCAAACGGCGACGTATGTTCTGCGACTCGCACTGGAGTGACTTGTGAGTTTCCTGAAATTGCGCCTGGGGATGTTGCCAACACCAGTTTTAATGTTGATATCTCGCAAGCTGGTTGGCTGAGCATCAGCGCTGCAATCAGTAGCGATCAAGCAGACAGTGAGCGCTCAAACAACACAGCGACGTTGACATTTGAATCTGATGAAGCCGATGACACTGCAACAAATAACAATGAAACAAACCCGGCCACAAATACCCAAGCCGAAAGCACAGCCAACTCTGAAACAGGCGCAAACAACAGCACAGAAGGGAATCAATCAGCGAGCACCAACGCAGGTCAATCACTGGCTGGCGTCACGACCAGTACCAGCGTCACGTCTAATACCGGCGGTTCGGCTGGTGGTGGATCGATGGGTTTAGTGCATTTGCTGGTGTTAGGCTGCTTCGGTTTGCTTGGAAACCGCCGGGTTTATCGAGCTAAATCCAATTAGCACAACGACAATCTTCCACTACAACACACCAGAGCTAAAACAAATCGGCGCTAAATTAAACCGGCGCAAATAAAGACCAGCACTACAAAACCACATTTCTGGCAAGGTAGGCGTCCATTTTTTCTTGGCGCTGATCTGCCGGGAGCGCAGCAACTTCTTTCGCCTTTTCGTAAAATGCTGGTAATTGTTTGTCGACATCCAGATACATAGCGGCAAACGCTGGCACCAGCTTTCGGTAAGTGGATACTGACAGTAAGCGCGCGTTGTTGACCTCCCGACTAAACCAGCCATCGTATCCCGCATAGCCATCCCAGCTGGTTTTCAGCTTTTGATAATTGCCTTGCATATCGTCCAGCACGGCCCGCTTTCGTTGGCGCTTTTGCTCGTCGCTAATGTCTTCTTTGTACGCTGCCAACAGCTGCGATCGAGTGGTCTTGAGAAGCTCAGAGAAATCAGCACTTCGCTTCAGGGAATCGTTGTACCAGGCAATACGATCTGGTTCGCCACGATCATTAAGCCAGATACGTAAGCCTTCTTGCTCTACGAACGTGGCAAACGCCTCATTAAAGCTACTGTCGTCTTTGATATAAAGCACCTGATGAGCAAGCTCATGAAAGAGCGTGCTGACATAACGTAAATCTCCACCATTGAGCATGGTATCCAGCACTGGGTCGTCAAACCAACCCAAGGTTGAATACGCCGTAGCACCGCCAATGTTCACGTCCAGATTTTGGGCTCGGAGTTCGGCTGCATAGGCATTGGCGTCTTCTTCAGCAAAATAACCTTTGTAACTCACGCAACCGGCAACCGGAAAACACCAGATTTTCGGGCTCAGGGAAAATTCTTCTGCTGCAACCACATTCCAGGTGACAAATCGCCGACCGGTGGCTGCGTACGTGTTGTAGCTGTCGTTGTCGGGCAGGTGTAATTTGTCTACCGCATATTGGCGCGCATCAACCAGTGTCTGCAGTTTTCTCTTGAGTTCAGGATCGGTTGAGTCGCTGCTAAGCAGTTTGTCTATTGGCTGCCGAGCACTCATTAGCTTTAGGTGGCCACCAACAGCTTGCGAGTAATAGCTGACCGTGCTGCAGCTACTGGCCAGGCCACACACGAAAATCACTAACAGCAACTGCGCGAGGATTCTTATGTTTCGATGAACTTGCATGCCCAACAGTGTAACATCCGAGCGCATGAAAGCTTATCTTGTGGGTGGTGCAGTAAGAGACGGGCTGCTTGGTTTGCCTGTCCTTGACCGTGATTGGGTGGTGGTTGGAGAAACCCCCGAAGCGATGATCGCTGCTGGCTTTAAGCCGGTGGGCAAGGATTTTCCTGTGTTCCTGCACCCAGAAACCCACGAAGAGTTCGCGCTGGCAAGAACCGAACGTAAAACGGCTCCTGGCTACCATGGCTTTCATTTCAATACCGACACCAGCGTCACACTGGAAGACGACTTACTCAGGCGCGACCTAACCATTAACGCCATAGCGCAAGCCCAAACCGGTGAACTGGTTGATCCATTTAATGGGCAACAAGACATAGAAAAAAAAGTGTTACGCCATGTCTCATCAGCGTTTACCGAAGACCCAGTTCGCGTGTTGCGGCTGGCAAAATTCATGGCTCGATTTTCACACTTGGGTTTTTCCGTAGCGCCGGACACACTCAATTTAGTTAAATCAATGGTTAGCGACGGTGAAATCGATGCATTGGTACCTGAGCGCGTCTGGGTAGAATTTGAATCCGCTTTATCGGCGAAAACACCCACCGCATTCTTTACAACCCTTGATAGCGCCGAGGCCACAGCGCGCGTCATGCCTCAACTGTATACCGCTTTTAATCGCAGTAACAATGAGACTATGTTGAACGCGTTATCCAAGGCCACCACCACCAGCGATAAATCCAAAGTGCGATTTGCCGCCCTGTGCGCCGGTTTTAAATCAGCGCATGCCAACGAGCTTCAATCATTGTGTGAACAGCTAAGAACACCCAGTGCCTTTAGCGAACTTGCACTGTTGAGTGCACGATGGACAGATAAAGCGCATGACGCGCTTTCACTTGATGAAACAGAGCTACACACGCTACTAAAATCGCTGGATGCCGCACGGCGTCCACAACGCTTTGAAGATTTTTTGATTGCAGCCAGCGCCAACACCGAAGACCCGGCTCATTATCCACAGGCCAAGCGGCTACGCGAGTGCGCTACCGCCATGGCCAATATTGACGCCGCTTTAATTGCGAAAAGCCAACCCAACAAGCAAACCATTTCCACCGCAATAAAAAGCAGCGAAATTGCGGCCATAAAGTCTCTGTTAGAACAACGCTAAAAACTCACGCCTGCGGCTTTGCGAATGCTTGCCGGAATGTAAAGGCTTGATCGGTTGGCCCGTTTTCTTGTAGGTGCAGCAGCTTTTCTTTTGCTTCAACTGAATTGGGCAGATGCCCTTCTGCCACCCACCACAGCACCATGTGCGCTCGCGGCATACGGTGAAACCATTCGGGTTTACGCCGCATAATATCTTTATGAACGGAACGGTAAACAAATTCATGCAGGGACTCGACCGAGTCCCAAAGAGACAAGGTGGCAATGTAGTCGTCGCCAAAACCAAAGTTGGTTTCAGTGGGGTGGTCATTATCAATGCGTCGCCAAATAAAGCCAGGGGACTGTTCAGCGAGCTGATTAATACGATCAATGTTGGCGACAAAGTCGCTTAGCCGTTCTGACTCAATCGTATCTTGCAGATGTGCAATATTAAGTTCTGCCAAATGCCAATTCGACATAGCCCTTACTTCCTGTTCGCTATTACGTTAAACCTAAATTGTAGCGTAGCAGGAAGGTTTGCCAAATCGACGCAGGGCTTTAAGGCGTTACGCGCCTCTACCGGCCCCGTTAAACCAGGGGGTATTACGGATTAGCTGCTGTCTTGCCGGTGAGTTTGTGAATAAAGAAGCTTTCAAACCGCCACAGTACTGTGCCAACCCACGTGTAAGCCAACGCCCATGCGAGTATCACTCCACTGGTATTGGCAACCATGTCCAGCACTTCAAATTTGCGGGTGGGTGTTGTTGCCTGGATAAATTCTATGCCCACGCCCATGGCACAAAGTAACACGACAAAAATAAGCCGAGTCAGGTCATGCCGGAATATCTGCGCAAACCACCCCATCAAGCAGGCATACACGGCTACGTGGGTCAGTTTATCGTTGAAAACAAGCGTAGTCACTTCTTTGGGAACACTGGTAACTGAGGCCAATGTGACGCCACTGATCAACAAGAGCCCGACGGCAAGCCACAGACGCTTGAAGTGTAAATGCCTGACTCGAAATAAATTGACTGGCGAGAAATCAAAAGTCATTGGCCGCCCCTTACCATTAGCGATTGCGCGATGAACGCGCATGGAGATTTTAATCGTCCATGATGCCCGGAAGCGGCAAAACCGGATATAGCAGATATGGGTGTCTCAATTAAAGGGGAGTTGAGCGGGCGTGAAGCCTGTGTCGCAGTTCGCATTTTTATACCAATAGTTCTTATTTTTGACCGGTTGAATCCGATCTATTTTTGTTATGTTACCTAGCGTATCGTCCGCGCTGATCCCCAGATGAACCCCGCCTATAGCTTCACCGCTACAAAAACGGAAATAGTCAGCAATACACTGATGATAATGTGCCCCCAACTGGACACATTGAGCACATGATACCGCGTAGCGCCCTTCCATCGGGCGTACAGCAACACTACGATACAGTAAGTAACAACGCCTATGGCTGTCCACGTGGCCACTGTGGGTGCCTCTATAGACCAGTTTAATTTGTGACGCCCCTCAACCATCCATCCGGCAAGCGCGTACACCAGAAAAAAGCAGCTCATAACCACCGGGGTCAGCAGCAGCACAAACTGCATGACCGGCGATATGGGCTTCGCGGAATATTGCTGCATTCTGTTATGAGACACTGTTACAGTAGATGAACCAAGCACAATTAACGGGCTCCAAGTTTAGCAGCCAATACCGCAAGAGGTTTTACCAACATGAAACTTTCAACATTTAAAAAAACCAAATTATTTTCTTTATACGTTTATGCCGCGCTGTTTGGTTTTTTTATCAGTGCAATGACATTCACCGCCAACGCCGGAGAGGTTGATGTCGTCGACGTTACTATCGAATCACTGGGTGATGGCCGGTTTGTGGTAAGCGCAACACTACTGCATGGTGATACAGGCTGGGACCACTACGCTAACCGATGGGATGTGCTTGATGAAAACGGCCAGGTCATTGGCGTTCGCGAGCTGGCTCACCCGCACGTTAACGAACAGCCGTTTACACGATCACTGCGACTGACCATACCTGAAACCGTTAAAACCATTACCGTTCGCGCCAACGATTCGGTTGATGAGCTTGGCGGTAAAACCATGGATATAGCTGTGCCGCACCCTTAAGTCGAATAGGGATTGGTGATTGAACTATAAGAAAACAACCAGCAGCAGCACACCAAGCAACAATCGGTAAATCACGAATGGCAACATGCCCATTCGGTTAATCCACGACAGGAAAAAGTGGATGCAGGCAAACGCACTGACGGCGGCAATGACGGTACCCAACGCCAGGGCTTTCCAGTCAACCGGTTCAGCACTGCCCAGCAAGTCAGACGTTAAGCTTAAGCCTGACAATACGATAATGGGAATGGACAATAAAAACGAATAACGCGCTGCGGCCTCGCGCGTTAGACCCAACAACAGCCCGGCCGTTATGGTAATTCCCGAGCGCGATGTGCCGGGTATCAATGCCAAAGCCTGAGCACCACCAATAACCAGAAAATCCTGCCAACCCAGCGTAAGCTCGTCTCTGGCAAGCTTCGCGCGTCTGTCAGCAAACCACAACAACAAACCAAACAGGATGGTAGTGGCAGCAATTACCAGCGGCGATCGCAGGTAGATTTCAATATAGTCTTTAAACAACAGGCCAACGATTCCGGCGGGTATGGTCCCAACGATAACGCCCCACGCCAAACGCGCTTCGGCGCTCATGCCTTTACCGCTGATGGAACCGACCCACGCTAAAAACAACTTCAAGATATCGTTGCGGAAAAAAGTCACCACGGCAATCAGGGTGCCCAGGTGCACGGCCACATCAAAGGCCAGCCCCTGGTCTGGCCAACCCAGAAGCTTTGGGACCAGAATTAAATGCGCCGAGCTGGAGATCGGCAGAAACTCGGTTAGGCCTTGAACCAGCGCCAGCCAGATAATATGAGCAGTTTCCATAAATGTTTAACCAATATGCCGTGTTAAAGCCTGTGAGATAAATCTTGCGCTGCAAACCCATGCAAAGCCGAAGTCAGGTTCTTGCCCAACGCCATAAACTGAAACCGCTCACCCATTTCACCGGGCAACGTCAGGGTTTTAATCTCTTTTGCCAGACTAAGCTGTTCCAGTTCAGTTTTACACGCAGCAATATTTTTCGCTGCCAATGTACTGATGCCCGTGTTTAACAGAAACCCTGTTTGCGAAGTGTAGCCAAGCAAGGCAAACCCTGCTGCGCTACCGGCCTCTACTACCCGGGTAAAATCCACGTGGGCCGTAATATCCTGAAGGCCCGGGTAATAAAACACGTTGTCGTGAAAATGATGCTGGTAGTAGCACGCCAAGGTCCCGGATCGACGCTCTGGTAAATAGTATTCTTGTCGCGGATAACCGTAGTCCGACAACAACAGCACACCTTTTTTAATGGCTTTGCCCAACGAGCTAACCCATGGTGCCAATAGCGTGCACACTTCCGATTGGTAACCTGATTCAAAAGGTGTGCCGAGCTCAGCTTCAATGGCTGCCACCAGGTTTTGCAGACTTTCAGGCGCTGCTTGGGTGACGTACTTAAACGCGTTTGAACAGATGTCGCCGGTGAGGTCATCGTTTAGGTTTTTACTCTGACCCCCATTTGATAGGTCAATGCAAACCTGATGAATTTGATCACCTTGCCGGGTAAACAACTCCACCGGCAGAGCGTCCATGACTTCGTTGGCAAGACAAACACCAACAAAATTTTCTGGCAAGGCATCTAGCCAAGTAACACGTGCAAACAGCGTCTCGGGCAGGTGTTGTTGCAAGAGCTGTTTTTGTCGCAGCGCTAATTCGGCGCTCGGCTCTAATATGCAGTATTGCTCTGGGGGTGCGTCGCTTAAGCTTGACAACACACTCAGTGCCAGACGACCACTGCCTGCTCCCAGCTCGAGAATACTGCCACCAATTAAATCCAAAACCTCACGGCATTGGGCCGCAATGCATTGGCCAAACAAATCAGACACTTCTGGCGCAGTAATAAAGTCGCCACGCGAACCAAACTTTTGCGCACCCGCCATGTAGTAACCCAGTCCGGGCTCGTACAACACGGTTTGCATATACTGCGCAAACGACATCGCACCAGCATCAAGCTGCTTGTGCAACACCCCAAGCAACTGCTGCGAATGTTGCACAGCAATATCATCGGGTCGAGGCAGAGAGGTGGCCGTGGGCGTGACCATTTATTTAGACCAAAAAACCCGGACGCGATTTTGACTTTTTGCGTTCCCGTACAATCTTGACACCCACATCGGTATCTCCATCCAGCGCATTGGGCTTGTGCAAAGTTAACTGCAACCACTCGACACCGTATTTATCAAGTACGATATCGGCAACCTTTTCGGCCAGCGTTTCGATCAGTAAGTACTTTGAAGCTGAAACCGTTTCTTTTAGTTCATCACTGAGCGTCTTGTAGTTCAACGCGTCGTCAATATTTTCCGATGCTGCAGGCTTGGTGTTATCCCAGGCCATTTCGATATCGAACACCACTGGCTGACGATTTACTCGCTCCGAATCATAAATGCCAATAATGGTTTCTATTTCAAGCTGCTTTATAAATACTCTGTCCATATGTCGATCTCGGCTTGTCGTATCGGTACTCGGCTAAGGCCCGGTTTGATGCCAGGCCAACCACTGGCGTGTTTTTAACGGGCATAAAAAAGCCCGATAGTATCGGGCTTGAAAATGTCTAACGTACTGCCTAAAGGATTGTCTAACGGCCTATCTACCAAAAAGAGGGCAATAAGGCGCGCCGCTAGATCGAAATCTTTTAGGAAGTTACTTAATTTTGGCTTCTTTGTACATGACGTGCTTTCGCACTTTCGGGTCGAATTTTTTCATTTCGAGCTTTTCGGTCATGGTGCGTTTGTTTTTGGTGGTCGTGTAGAAATGACCTGTACCAGCACTGGATACCATTTTAATTTTGTCGCGCATAGTGTTCTCCTGTATCTCGCTTGTTTATCTAGCTTGTTTATCTAGCTTATTGTCTGGCTTGCGTATCTGGCTTAGATAAAGCGCTTAAGCTGTTTTTCCAGCACGCACGTCGGCCAGCACAGCATCGATGCCACGCTTGTCGATAATACGCATGCCTTTGGACGACAATCGCAGCGTTACAAAGCGATTTTCGCTTGCCACCCAAAAACGGTGGGTATGCAGGTTAGGCAGAAACCGTCGACGACGCCGGTTTTTGGCGTGTGACACATTGTTGCCGGACATTGGTGCTTTACCGGTGACTTGGCACACTCTAGACATCGAAAACTCCGAAACAGTAATTTGTAAAAGCTTAGCCCGCGAAGCATAGCGAATTGTTTGCCAGGGCTCAAGCTGTATTTGCCATTTCGGGCCAAATAATGGCAAAAATCAACCCACCTGTGCCAGTGCCACAAAGGCCCTGGTCGGTAACGTCAAGCTCAGTGGGTAACCGGTTGCAGGCGATAGCCCCGCAACCTGTCGGCAAAGTCCTGTAAACACTCTATGCCAGTGTCTTCGGCCTGCTGACACCAATCCTGAAGCGACTGCATGAGTGCTTCCTGATTGGCACCTGCCGCCTGCCAGACACTTTGCAGCCGGTGCTGAAATTCGTACACGGTTTTCAGAGCATCGCGCTCAGCCACAGCCGCTGCCACCCTGCTGCGTGCAGATTCATCCAGCATGGCGTGGCCCTTCAGTAAATCACGGGTGATCTGTTTTAACGGCTTGCGTTCAGATTTAGCTAGCGATTTCAATGTATTAGCATGAACTGGTTTCATCACGCTGCGCGCGTAGTTGTCCAATACGTGTAATCGCGAGCTGATAATGGCCTTGACTGTGTCCATGTCCATCTGATCGATGCCTTTGCGAAACACCGGCTGAGGGGCAACGCGACGAATCTTCGCCAAGCCCAACAGACTGAACAACCTAATGTACGCCCAGCCCAGGTCAAACTCCCAACGTCGCAAAGAAAATCGCGCCGACGACGGGTATGCATGGTGGTTGTTGTGCAGCTCTTCGCCGCAAATAATGGCCGCCACTGGCGTCAGGTTGGTGGCAGAGTCGGCGGTCTCGAAATTACGATAACCCCAGTAGTGACCCAGACCGTTAATCACACCCGCCGCCAACACCGGGATACACAGCATTTGCACGGCAAACATGCCAATGCCTGCCAGACCGAACAAACAAAATTGAAATAGCGCCAGCGAGCCCACACCGAGGAACACGAAACGCGAATAAAGCTGCCTTTCTAACCAGTCGTCTGGCGTGCCTTTGCCGTATTTTTCCAGGTCAGACTCAACCGCTGCAGCCTCCCGGTAAAGCTCAGACCCTTCCAGCAGTACTTTCTTAATGCCATGGATTTGCGGGCTGTGCGGGTCTTCCGGCCCTTCAGTGCGAGCGTGATGCTTACGATGCACCGCCACCCATTCCCGGGTCACCATGCCGGTAGTCAGCCACAACCAAAACCGGAAAAAATGCGCCAAAGCAGGGTGTAAATCGACTGACCGATGCGCTTGTGCGCGATGCAAATACACAGTGACCGACAATAAAGTGATGTGGCAACTGACTAAGGTCCAAAGCACCATTGTCCATACCGATACATCCAACATCCCGAGTAAAACCACAAGCACCTCATAAAACGCCGAAAAGTTCAGCGCTCAACCATACCGAATATCCACATGACGATGTGGATTGGCTGATCGCTTTTTGACGTTAATAAACATTCAATCGCTACACTATACTTACCGAATGCTTAAGCCCGCGTTTTAATAGCTCTATTCTTGCCATGACCGATACTGTCAATTACCTGCTGGACGCGGACAAGCTAAGTCGTCGCTTAAGCGCTGATGCGGGTGTGTATGACATATCCATCAAACTACAGCGCGGCGACATTCTGGGTCTGCTTGGGCTTAATGGGGCGGGTAAATCAACCACACTGCGGCTGCTTACCGGTACCTTGGTACCCGACAGTGGCGATGTGCGCATCAGTGGCGACTCCATGCGCGAAGCACCACTGCAAGCTCGACGCAAAATCGGCTACTTACCCGACCAACCGCCGCTGTATAACGATATGCGAGTGGAAAGTTATTTACGCTTTTGTGCCAAGCTGCGGCTGGTTGCCAAAGCCGAGCAGCAAAGCAATGTTGAAGCAGTACTCAACGAGTGCGATTTGCAGTCGGTCAAAAAAAATCGCATTGGCCAGCTGTCAAAAGGCTTTCGCCAGCGAGTTGGCTTAGCACAAGCATTGGTACACAAACCGCACGTGCTGCTTTTGGATGAACCCAGCAACGGGCTCGACCCAAATCAAATGATGGGCATGCGCAACATCATCAAACAAACTGGCGAAAAACAGGCCGTGATTTTTTCCACCCATTTATTGGCGGAAGCCCAGGCCGTGTGTAATCGCATTGCTGTTGTGCATAAAGGCAAACTCATACACGAAGACAAAGTCACCGGTGACAACAAACAACTGGAAGACCTGTTTACCGGTTTATCCGCTGACGATACACAGGCGGCTAGCGCATGATTGGCGCCATTGCCGGATTTGAATCACGCGCCTTACTGCGTTCAGCACAGACTTGGATTATTGCCGCCGTGCTTGCCATTGTGTTTGCGTATTTGTTTTTGCAAGCACTGGAAACCTATTTAGAAGTGCAGCCGCAACTTGCCTTGCAAGACCACCCAACCGGATTAAGTGGTTTTTTAGCGGTACGCTACCTTGCGCCACTGGTGATGGTGTTTGCACTCATTGCGCCACTGCTGGCCATGCGCAGTTTTAGCGACGAGTATCGACAACACACCATGGCACTGTGGCAATCCTCCCCTGTATCAATGACGGGTTTAGTTGTGGGTAAATTTTTAGGGGTGGCATTGGTCATACTGCTGTTGGTTATGGTTGCAGGCCTTTTGCCAGCTTTTATGCGTTTTTATACAGCGCTGGATTTTGGTGTATTGGCAGCATCGGTTTTAGGACTGAGCCTGGCAAGCCTGATGTTTACCGCTATTGGATTGTTTTTTTCATCCATCACCAAGCACGCCATTATTGCGGTTGCTGCCAGCGTGCTGTTACTGGTTTTGTTGTGGTTACTTGGCAGCGCCGGTTCTGCTGACAACATTTTGACGAACGTGCTGGCAATCTTTGCTATCCCTACCCACTTGGCTGGATTTTTTCAAGGCTACATCAGCACCGCAAGCGTTGCCTACTTTGTTATTTTAACGGTGTTGTTTATCAGCCTGACGATTATACGTCTGGACGCCTTAAGGCATTCGGGTTAATCGACCATGAAAACGCGCTCACTACAACACACACTACTGACACTCATCAGTATTGCAATAGCACTTGCATTAATCTGGTTAACGGCTCGCACCAATCACAGCGTTGATTTAACTGCCAATAAGCGACACGCCTTAAGCGAGCAAACGGTGAATGCGGTTAAAGCGCTTGATGGCCCGGTTAGCATCACCGCCGTTGTTGGCCCTATTGCGCAACAACGCAAGGCCTTAACCGAACTGGTATCACGATACCAAACCCACAACCCGTTAATCTCGCTCGACTTTATAAACCCGGAAACCGACCCCGAAAGAGTAAGAAGTTTAAATGCCGCAGCCGGTGGCGAACTGATTATCAACGGCATGGGCAGAGAGCAGCGTTTGCAAGCCGTATCAGAAAGAGCACTAACCGGTGCGCTACGCCAACTTAACCGCGAGGGAGAACGCAAGCTCGCCTTTATAACCGGACACGAAGAACGCAGCGCAACAGAGGCCGGACCAAACAACTGGACCACCATTGCATCGCGTCTGCGCAGCATAGGCCTTAACAGCGAAGCACTGAGCCTGGTATCCAATCCGCGCATTAATGACGATGTTGATGTACTGGTTATTGCCGACCCCAGACGACCCTACTTCCCAGGGGAGATTGCCGGCTTACTGGAATACATTAATCTTGGCGGTAGCCTGTTATGGGTTAGCGAAACCGATTTAAACAAGCAAACCGGTTCAGGTTTAAATGCACTCGGGCTTGAACTGGGCATCGACTTTTTACCCG
>CALHOI010000040.1 GCA_938035525.1 uncultured Granulosicoccaceae bacterium | reverse complement strand
GGTGCACGCGTTCCAGATTGGTGCATACAAACATCAGAAGACGCAAAGCTAAGATGGCTAAAAAAGATCGCCTGAATAGGTGGTAAAAAATACTTGCTAAACACTCAAACCAATATTGGAAATTTGCACCATGAAACAACTCGAGCTACAGCAGTCCTTGTTTAAACACAAGTCCTTAAAAACCGTTGCCAAGGCTTTCTCAATTGCCTTATTGGCTTCAGCATCAACAGCATCAATTGCCGCCACAAAAGTGCAGTTTGCGCTTGATTGGAAATTCGAAGGTCCGTCAGCAGCCTTCTTTGCGGCCGTTGATAATGGGCACTTTGCCAAAGCTGATTTGGATGTTGAGATTTCTCCGGGTCAGGGTTCACTAGCAGCCATTCCCAAAGTTGCCACGGGTGCGTTCCCGATGGGCTTTGCCGATATCAATTCACTTGTACAGTTTTTAGATCAAAATCCGGGCGCACCGGTAACAGCGGTCATGATGGTTTATGACAAGCCTCCATTTGCGGTTGTTGGTAGAAAGTCTCAAGGCGTCAGTGCACCAAAAGATCTTGAAGGTAAAACACTGGGTGCGCCACCACCAGATGGTGCGTGGGCACAATTCCCCGCATTCTCGGAAGCGGCCGGAATCGATATGGATAAAGTCACTGTCAATCCTGTGGGTTTTCCAACGCGTGAACCCATGTTGGCAGAAGGCAAGGTTGATGCGGTAACCGGCTTTTCATTTTCATCATTTCTCAATCTGGTTCGCCTTGGTGTACCTGAAGATGATATCTCAGTGGTGTTAATGGCCGATCATGGTTTAGAGCTTTACGGCAATGCCATTATCGTTAATACCGAATTCGCCAAAGAAAACCCAGATGCGGTTAAAGGCTTTTTGGCTGCCGTTGCAGCCGGTTGGAAAGATGTTATTGCCGATCCTGAAATGGGTGCTAAAGCGGTTGGCGATCGTAATCCAGCAGCGGACGTTGCTCTTGAGCAACGCCGTTTACAACTGGCTATAGACGCTAATGTGGTGACCGACTACACCATGGCCAACGGCATGGGTGGAATCGATGCTGATCGCTTCGACAGAGCACTGGAGCAATTGGGTAAAAACTACGAGTTCAAAAACGCGCCAGACAAAGCGCTGTACTTTGACGACAGCTTTTTACCTGAGGGCAACTTTGCCCTTAAGTAAACACCCAATATCCATTAGACTGGGTCATTCATAAAAAAAGCCTTTGCACATGCCTGACCCTCAAGCGGTGAATTCAGCGGAAAACCTTCCGCTGATTCACCTTAAATCTGTTAGCCATACGTTTAATACAGCCACGGGTCCATTACCCGTGCTTGAATCTTTAAACCTATCGGTTGCTCAAGATAAATTTACTGCCGTTGTTGGGCCCTCTGGTTGCGGCAAGTCCACGCTGACGCGTCTAATAGCCGGTCTCATGAAGCCCGATGAGGGCGAAGTCTGGTTGCATGGCGAACGCGTTGTCAGCCCTCGAGCAACCGTCGGCATGGCGTTTCAAAATCCGGTGTTGCTGGAATGGCGCAGCATTTTAAAGAACGTCATGTTGCCGCTTGAGATCGTACAAAGCCGCATGCCAAATCGCGAAAAAGAAGAACGCGCTCGATTTTTATTATCTCTGGTTGGGTTAGACGGTTTTGAAGATAAACGCCCGTCCGAGCTTTCCGGCGGTATGCGTCAGCGTGCATCGCTTTGCCGTGCGCTTGTGCATAAACCCGATGTGCTTATACTGGACGAGCCCTTTGGTGCTTTGGATGCGTTTACACGTGAAGATCTATGGCAAACCATGCACAGCTTACGCGAGCAAGAACCTTTTACCGCCTTATTAATTACACACGATTTACGCGAAAGTATATTTTTGGCTGACGAAGTCGTTGTGCTTTCTGGCAGACCAGCCTATGCACAGCACCTGCTTACCGTAGATATGCCAGAAAAACGCACACTCGACGATCTATACACAGCCAAAGCCACCGACATGCTTGCCACCTTAAGGCAGCAAATCCAGGTTGCGCAAAAACGTGAGGGTAGCCCCATCGTTGATAGCACCAGCGCCGGGAGTGCAGCATGAATTTAAGGCGAGTTTTAACACCCATAGCGGCCATTGTTATTTTTCTAGTGCTGTGGGAATTACTGGTGTGGGTGAAGCAATGGCCCAATTACAAAATGGCATCACCGTCCGATATCTGGCCTGCGTTCTGGAAATTCAAAGCACTGTTTTTTGAATACGGCTGGCAAACTTTGTGGCGCACAATAGCGGGTTTGGCTTTGTCAATACTGGTTGGCACCTTGCTTGGCTTACTAATGGGGATGTCTAAAAACATACGAGACGCTTTGTACCCATTGTTGGTGGGCTTTAATGCGATTCCCAAGGCCACAGTTGTACCGATAATCGCGTTGATGTTTGTGGGTCAGCACGATATGAATACCATACTCATGGCGTTCATGATTTCGTTTTTCCCCATTGCCGTGTCGGTGTCTATTGGTTTAAGTACGTTAGAACCAGAGTATCGCGACATTCTGCGATCCCTGGGTGCATCGCGTTTCACCATTTTTAGAAAAATCGCCTTACCCAAAACACTGCCTGAATTTTTTGGCGCTTTGAAAGTCGCGGTAACGCTTGCGTTTATCGGCACTAATCTGGTGGAAATTATTGAACCACACGGTCGTGGTTTGGGGCACTTGTTTGATAGTGCCAAAATCAGCTCCGATTACCCTTTGATGTTTGCTGTTCTTATTGCACTGGCGTTTATGGGTATTCTGCTTTACTACGTGGTTGTTGTGCTGGAGCAAATTTTTGCCGGTTGGGCAGAGCGCGCGCCCACGTAAACAGTGGCCGCCGACTAGTTCGTTTAAACGCTGCACATTGCCGTTAAGGTTGGCATTATGTCAATTGAGCTCAGACACTCAATAACAAACTTGACGCCTGTCGACAAGTTGGTCGCCTTCGCTGTGGTAGCGCTATTGCTGTATTCAATTGCCATATTGGCCAATGCGCACCTGGCCGGTGAGAACATTGCCGCCTGGGTGTGGGACAGACACCAAAACCAGTTCTCCTGGTACTCCCGCCCTTTGTTTGTTATCCCTGCGTGCTATTACGCCTATCGTCAAAAGCTCTGGTTGGTCATTGGGTTCATGGCATTGCTGTTCTGTAGCTTGTTCTGGTTTGCGGCGCCCCAGAGCGTACCAGAGCATGTCAGCGGTTATCTTGAATGGGAAAAGCAGTTGTTTTTCTCAAACGAGTCTAAGAGTCCAATAATTATTTTATTGGTAGCCGTCACTGTATTTCTGACTGGATTGTTCTGGGCCTTTTGGCATCGAAGTTTTTTACTTGGGCTGATACTGATCAATGCCGGCACTTTAATGAAAATTGTCTTTAGTCTTACATTGGGAGATGAGTTTGGTACGGCGGCGGTTATACCTTCACTGTCGAGCTTGGCGTTCATTAATTTGCTGGCTTTCACGCTTTGGCGATTCTTCAGCGTCAGGCGAAAACGTTAACACGCGGTCGGTGAACGAACTAATGCGCATTGATCATTCCATGTGCGCATTAGTCTGGCTTTTATGAGGTGTGACGCTTAACTGCTGCTCGTGCAATAGATGAAGCAATGTCATGTGCTAAAAATTAGCTAAAGTGCGACCATATGAAGAAAAGCAAACTCACTTTAGCTTAATTGGTCATAGTCGTTCAGGATTGCCTGGCACTATTCGATCAACTGTCCCGCGAATCTCATCACTGTTTAAATCCACCAAGGAAATACCGTCTTCCGTTTTTATAATCTTTGTACAGCTATTCTTTGGTCCATTTTTCCAATCGACACAATAGTGATTTTCTCCCAGTTTCCATGTGCCAACAAGGGTCAGCTCGTTTGACAAACGTACAGAGGAGGAACCATCAGCACCGTACTTGAAAGGTACTGTACCACCCTGCGGAAGGGCTGGGCCACCTGCAGGAATGTTCAGGTACAGTGTGTTACCGGTCAGAAGACCATCAAGCTGCATTTCGTTCATTGTCGAAGCGTGTGCAGTTCCAGTGGCAAGTAATGTTGTCATAGCTAAAATCCTAATCATTGTGTCGCTCGGTTTTAATATGGAGATACAATGCTAATGATGTCTGGTGAATCTGTCTTTGCACAATCGCGTTATAAACAGCTCCAAAGTACTTTGCCGATTACAAGGGATTGGACTCCGCTGTAAACTTAACGGCAGCAGCTATATAAGAGCGCCTTGCCTAACAATGCCATGCTCGATAACGGCATCATCAATAATGATAAGCGCAATAATAAGGAGTGACTTCTATGAATCTTTTGGGCGAATCGCCTTACGCAACCTGTATCTCTCGTGATATTGCTAAAACTGATTCAACGACGCTGAGCTTTTCTGATCATTATCTCGCCTATTGCGCATCGGGTTCGATGAGACTTGAAATCGAATCTCGCTATTTTTATCTACAACCAACAAAAGCGGTGTGGATACCAGCAGGTAAACAGGTTATTGCTCAGATTCCAACATCAATTACCTGTTGTTCGATATTGTTTAACCCGGCGAGTTTCCCTGAGCATAATTCGTTTGTAAAAACAATTGAACTGACACCTCTAGCCAGGCACATGATCTTATATTGCAGGCGCTGGGGTGCTGAGGGCGGTATCATCGATCAAACTGCTGAGTCATTCTACAAAGCACTTGCTTCGGTAATTGTTGAACGAATGGATGCTCCCACTACCGACTGGATCCCGCGAGGAAAATCAACGCTCGTTTCCCGCGCGGTTGACCTAACGATTGAACGCCATACAAGAACAATAGAGTTAGCAGAGATAGCATCTGAGTTGGCAGCAAGTGAGCGAACATTGTCTCGGCGGGTCGTTGAAGAAACAGGTTTAAGATGGAGTGAATTGCTGCGCCGAGTTAGAATGATTGCTGCGCGAGAGTTGCTTACTGGCTCCGAATTGCAGATAACGGCAGTTGCTAACGCTGTTGGATACAGCAGTCAAAGCGCATTCAATAAAGCGTTTAAAATTGAATCAGGACTCGCGCCGCGAAAATTCAGAGAACAATTAAAGTTTGATCATTGCACCAACATTCGAGACGCGCCCGATTATTAACTGCATTGAGTTGGTTTCCATTAGATGCCACCTTTTATGATCGCTTTTTTTTGTGACAACAATTTGTATTTTTTTGCTAGTGCCCCGGCAAAAGCTCCAGCAACGCAGTGGCTGCTCTGCTTAAAGTACGATCTTGTAAACGAACGCTGCCCAGTACACGCTGCATGTTAATGGCTTTGCTTGGCAGTGCCGATAAAGAATCGTCCACCATACTATTTGGCAGTGCACTCCAACCCAAACCAACCGACACCATTACCTTTATCGTTTCAAGATAATTGGTTTCCAGTGAAGTTTTTATATGTACATCGTGTGGTGCTATAGCATCTAGCACTATGCCGCGGGTTACTGTGCCTCTGGCTGGTAAAACAGCGGGGTGTTTTGCTAATTCCATCGGGTTAACGTTTTTAGATTTAATTAACGGATGATCGTTTGCACAAACAATCGATAGAGGGTCGTTCCAGATAAGTTGCGTGTGTAAGTTGTCGGCAGGTTTTTCAGGCAAGGTGACAACGGCTAGTTCTATTGAACCCTCCGACACTAAATCACAGGCATGCTCCGAATCCATAAACAGTAAATCCAAATCCACTTGTGGGCACGCTTGTGTGTAGGCCTTAAGAATGGGTGGTAAGCGATGAATACCAATGTGGTGGCTGGTGGCCAATCGCAAACGCCCACTGACTTCATCGTTAATGGAGCGCACCGCTTCTCGACTGCTTTCAATGTCGGCCAGGATGCGCCGGGCCGATACCAGCAAATTTTCTCCAGCTTCGGTTAATCGTGTGTTGCGTCCTAATCTGTCCACCAGTAACACACCCAATTCAGCCTCCAGCGCAGCAATGCGTTTGGACATGGCCGGTTGGGTAATAAACAGTTGCTCGCTGGCGCGAGAGAATGAGCCGTTTTCGGCAATAGCCACAAGGGCTTGCATGGCAGGAATGTCCATTTGAGCAATCCGCTAATATTATTCCCTAAAAGAATACCAAATATAAATAATATGAATTTGAGTAATTTTCAGAAGCGTCGTAAAATGCACATAAATTGACCTTTTATGGGAGAAGACACAATGGCTGGGAAAACCCTTTACGACAAAGTGTGGGATGCACACGTGGTGCACGCTGAAGAAGGCGATACCGTGCTGCTGTATATCGACAGGCACTTGGTTCATGAAGTGACCTCTCCTCAAGCGTTTGAAGGTTTGCAGTTGGCTGGCCGCAAGCCGTGGCGCACAAACTCAATGTTGGCCGTGGCGGACCACAACGTACCAACCACATCGCGTGACCAGGGTATTGAAGACCCTGTATCGCGTTTGCAAATTGAAACCCTTGACAGTAACTGCGAACATTTTGAAATCACCGAATTCAAAATGTCTGACTTGCGTCAAGGGATTGTTCATGTGATTGGTCCAGAGCAAGGCGCAACCTTGCCGGGTATGACGGTGGTCTGTGGTGATTCACATACTTCAACGCACGGTGCTTTTGGTGCGCTGGCATTTGGTATTGGTACATCAGAAGTCGAACACGTTATGGCAACACAAACACTGTTGCAGAAAAAATCAAAAAGTATGTTGATCAGTGTTGATGGTGAAGTCGGTCCTGGCGTGACGGCCAAAGATATCGTCCTTGCCATCATTGGAGAAATCGGTACTGCCGGTGGTACGGGTTACACCATCGAATTTGGTGGCGATGCCATTCGCGCTTTATCGATGGAAGGTCGTATGACGGTGTGCAACATGTCTATTGAGGCGGGTGCGCGAGCGGGCATGATCGGCGTTGATGACACCACAATCAATTATGTGAAGGGTCGTCCGTTTTCGCCGTCTGAGGAACGTTGGGATGCGGCGGTTGCGGCGTGGCGAGAACTGCATTCAGATGCCGATGCGGTGTTCGATAAAGTTGTTCACTTGGATGCTGCCAGCATCGAGCCGCAAGTGTCTTGGGGTACATCACCCGAGATGGTGACATCGGTTGGCAGTCAGGTGCCAGACCCTGCGTCAGTGGATGATGCTGCCAAGTCGGCGGGTATGTCTCGCGCGCTGGAGTACATGGATCTTGAACCGCATACGCCTATATCAGACATCAAACTTGATCGTGTTTTCATTGGCTCGTGTACCAATTCGCGTATCGAAGATTTACGTGCTGCAGCTGCCGTTATAAAAGAGCGCAAAGTGGCCGACTCCGTAATGCAAGCGCTGGTTGTTCCTGGCTCTGGCTTGGTTAAGCAACAAGCCGAAAAAGAAGGCCTTGATAAAATATTTATTGATGCCGGATTTGAATGGCGTGAGCCAGGGTGTTCAATGTGTTTGGCAATGAATGCCGACAAACTCGGTGAAGGCGAACGCTGTGCATCAACCTCCAACCGAAATTTTGAAGGCCGCCAGGGCAAAGGTGGGCGAACTCATTTGGTGAGTCCTGCAATGGCTGCAGCTGCTGCTATTGCTGGTCATTTTGTTGATGTGAGGAACTTCTAATGAAAGCGTTTACTAAACTTGATGGCTTGGCGGTTCCTTTGATGCGTGCCAATGTTGATACCGATGCAATCATTCCAAAACAGTTTTTGAAATCCATTAAGCGCAGTGGTTTCGGCATTAACCTGTTCGATGAATGGCGCTACCTTGACCCGGGCTTCCCTGGTCAGGACCCAAGTGAACGAAAGCCTGATCCGGATTTTATTTTAAACGAGGAACGTTTCGCTGGTGCGCAAGTGTTGATTGCCGGTGAAAATTTTGGTTGTGGTTCCTCGCGCGAACACGCGGTGTGGGCACTTGACGACTACGGCATACGATGTGTTATTGCACCGAGCTATGCGGATATCTTTTTTAATAACTCGTTTAAAAGCGGGTTGCTGCCAATCGCGTTGGATGCTGACATTGTCAATAAGCTGGCCGAGGAATGCCAAAACACACCGGGGTATCGCTTGGCTATTGATTTGGCCGCGCAAACCATCACCAGCCCCAGCGGTGAGGTTATCTCTTTTGATGTCGATCCGTTTCGTAAAGACTGCTTACTCGAAGGCTTGGATGACATTGGTTTAACACTGCAAAAACGTAATTCAATAAAAGACTACGAAGCAAAACGCAAACAATCTGCCCCGTGGCTTTTTGGTTAGGGTATGCGTTTAGTTATTGGCAATAAGAACTATTCATCCTGGTCGCTCCGGCCGTGGATATTGCTAAAGCATGCACGTATCAAGTTTGAGGAAGTGCGTATTCCTTTATTCACCCATGACGGTGCGCGCATGCTTGATGAGTTGTGTCCTGCCAAGCAGGTTCCGGTGTTGTATGACGGTCGTTTGGTGCTTTGGGATTCACTGGCAATTTGCGAGTACATTGCGGATAAATTTCCGGACAAAAAACTGCTGCCACTCTCAGCCACCGACCGTGCCAGAGCACGTGCCGTTAGCGCTGAAATGCACAGCGGTTTTCATGCCTTGCGTACCAACATGCCAATGAATTGCCGACGACGGGTTGAAAATTTCAAGCCCGATCTGGAAACCGAAATAGACATTAACAGAGTGGTGCAATTGCTTGAACAAGCATTGATGGACAGTAAGGGCCCATGGTTGTTTGGGCATTACACCGTTGCCGATGCCATGTATGCGCCAATCGCATCGCGGTTTTTAACTTACGGTGTGCGCGCACCGAATGTCACTCAAGCGTATTTTGAGAGAGTACTAGACGACGCTGCAATGAAAGTCTGGTTTGAAGACGCGACGCACGAAACAGAAATCATAGAAAAAGCAGAAGTAGATTAAGCACGGTTACGAATACTTCTGTAAACACTAACCCGATAATCGTCAGAGCAAACCCTTTGCTCTTCCTATTTATATAGCGAACCTTATATAGCGAAAAATACTATGTCAAAAAATGTTGTTATTTTGCCAGGTGATGGCATTGGAACTGAAATTGTTGAGCAGGCCGTTCGCGTGCTGGATGTGGTTAATGAAACGCACAAACTGGGCATCGAGACGCAAACCTTCGCCTTTGGTGGTGCCAGCTATGATCAAAGCGGTGAGCCATTAACCGAAGAGACACTTAATGCGTGCCGCGCAGCCGATGCCATTTTGCTGGGGGCGATTGGTGGTCCCAAATACGATAAAGCACCCCGGGACAAACGACCCGAGCGTGGCTTGTTGAGATTGCGTTCTGAGCTGGGTTTGTTCTCCAATTTAAGACCCGCCTTACTGTACCCGGAACTTGCCGATGCATCATCATTAAAACCGGAATTAGTGGGTGGTCTGGATTTGATGATTTTGCGTGAACTCACCGGCGGCATATACTTTGGCGAGCCGCGAGGCATTGAAGAGCGTAACGGACAACGAGTTGGTTTTAACACCATGGTGTATGGCGAGGACGAAATACGTCGCATCGCCACCAGTGGTTTCGAGATTGCGCGGCAACGCAACAAGCGACTGTGTTCGGTTGATAAAGCCAATGTATTAGAAGTGTCTGAACTGTGGCGCGAGGTGGTTATTGATGTTGCTAAAGATTACCCCGATGTTGAGTTGTCACATATGTATGTTGACAACGCCGCTATGCAATTGGTACGCGAACCCAAGCAGTTTGACGTGATGGTCACCAGCAATTTGTTTGGCGACATTCTCTCCGATGCGGCCGCCATGTTAACCGGCTCTATTGGCATGTTGCCTTCGGCATCGCTTGATATAAATGGCAAAGGCATGTACGAGCCGGTGCACGGGTCTGCGCCGGATATTGCGGGTACGGGAAAGGCCAATCCTCTCGCGACTATCTTGTCCGTCTCCATGATGTTGCGTTACACCCTTAATGAGGCAGCGGCTGCTGATCAAATTGATACGGCGGTGGCTACCGTCATTAGTAACGGTGTGCGTTGTGCCGACATCGCCGGTACTGGCCAGAGCGGAAAGGAAACGCTAGTCAACACTGCTCAAATGGGTGATGCCGTTGTTGCCGCTATTCAAGCTTCGTAACAATCTGCAACATCTGTTGCTTATTTGTTTTCAATAGTTAATTGATCGTGGTCTCCAGACCACACAGAAATTTCATACAGGTATTAAAATGACAAAACAGTTTGACGTAGCAGTGGTTGGTGCAACGGGTGCGGTTGGTGAAACCATGTTGTCCATTTTGGCCGAGCGCCAATTCCCGATACGTAATATTTATGCTCTGGCAAGCGAACGTTCAGCTGGAAAGCGCGTAGAATTCGGGACGAAGCAATTGGTCGTGCAGGACTTGGCAACCTTTGATTTCAGCCAGGTACACATCGGCTTGTTCTCACCGGGCGCTTCGGTGTCAAAAATTTATGCACCTATTGCGGCTGAGGCCGGGTGTGTGGTTATCGACAACACGTCGCAGTTCAGGTACGACGACGACAAACCGTTGATTGTGCCCGAGGTGAATGCGCATGCTATTGCGGGATACAAGGCGACAAACATCATCGCTAATCCCAACTGCTCAACCATCCAGATGCTGGTTGCGCTAAAACCAATACACGATGCGGTTGGTATTACGCGCGTCAATGTTTGCACGTATCAGGCTGTTTCGGGCACTGGCAAGGAGGCAATTGAAGAGCTGGGTGGGCAAACGGCCAGACTGCTGAATGGGCAGGAGGCTAAGCCATCGGTCTACCCGAAACAGATAGCGTTTAATGCGTTGCCACACATTGACACATTTCAGGACAATGGCTACACCAAGGAAGAAATGAAGATGGTTTGGGAGACGCACAAGATCATGGAAGACGACAGCATACGGGTGAATCCCACGTGTGTTCGAATTCCGGTCTTTTACGGTCACTCCGAAGCGGTACATTTAGAGACGAAAGAGCCTATTTCCGCCGATCAGGCCCGACAATTGCTGGGATCGGCAGCAGGAATTGAAGTAATTGATGAGCATAAAGACGGTGGATATCCCACCGCCGTAACCGAATCGGCCGGAACCGATGCGGTTTACGTAGGTAGAATCAGGCAGGACATCAGTACACAAAACGGATTAAACCTATGGGTGGTATCCGACAATGTACGCAAGGGCGCGGCGCTGAACAGCGTGCAAATTGCCGAATGTCTCGCTGCTGACTACCTATAAATTGCTGAAGACTCAAAAATTTCAGCTATAGAATACAGTTGAGACAGTTAACATCGCCATCCAGATATCCCGCTTCCGGTCGGGATGAGTCTGGAGACGCGATTTGCGGGACATAAATAAAGTGCGAAAACTTGCAACGGCAGCGGCAGTTAGTTTGGTGTTGGCTTCTGGTGGAGTACGAGCTCTAGGGCTTGGCGACATCGAGATGCGCTCTGCGCTGAACCAACCGATGAATGCGGAAATACGGCTTACCTCGGTACAACCGGGAGAGGCTGATGGGATGATCGTCAAATTGGCGTCACCTGATGCGTTTCAACGTGCCGGTATCGAACGCACAACCGCACTAACCGATTTGCGTTTCTCGGTTGACCAGTCCTCTGGTACGCCGGTCATTAAAATTTCCAGTAGCCGTCCTGTTGTTGAACCGTTCCTGAATTTTCTTCTCGAGGTTGATTGGCCTGCCGGACGTATGGTTCGCGAGTACACGGTATTGCTCGATCCACCCGTTTTCATGACACCAAGTGCCAGCGATCGCAACACCGCAAGCGAACAGCCAGCTATCTTGCAGCGAAATGACACGTCTCTCATTACTCCAACACCAATTGAACGAACTGATGCTGATGGCGGCTTTGAAGTCGAAATCGTTGGTTCGTCAGTCGAAATTGCTGACAACGCAGTGCTACCACAAGACTTGTCAGGTTCGACAGTTGCCAGCACAGGCGAAGCTGTGTCGTTGGACGGTGGCGAGGTGGTATCCCTCGATGGTCTTGGCGCATCGGCATTGGGTTCGGTTGAATTAATTGAAGACAGCTCTGCTGTATCACTTGAAGAATTTAACGGTGAATCATTCAGTGGTGAAGGCGAAGTTGTGTCGCTGACCGACATTGAAGTGGCTAACCCAGACGCAGCGGCACAATTTCAAGCTGATCAAGTCGCGTCTTCAGATTTTGATTTTAACGTCGAGATTGTTGGCTCATCGAGCGAAGTCTCTGACACGTTCGTGGTTGACGGACAAAGCAGTACCTCAGAAATTGTGTCTCTGGATTCATTGGATACTGGTTCTGTTGGTGCCGGTGGTGGCGAGGTGACTGTACAGCGTGGTGATACCTTGCTAGCCATTGCCGAGAGCAATGCGGTTGCTGGTGTTTCAGCACAACAGATGATGATGGCGCTGCTTAACGCCAATCAGGGCGCTTTTATCAATGGCAACGTTAACCTGGTTAAAGCGGGCGCCATACTCCGAATTCCCGAATCCGATGAGCTGACGCAATTGTCGCAAGCGCAAGCTGTGGCGCAATTGGGTGAGCAAAATCAGTTGTGGCGTGAGTACCGAGACAACATTCGTGGTTCTTCCGGCACTCGTGTGGCAGCCACTACCAGAACACCGCCAGCACAAGAGCCTAGCGACCAGGCGCAAACAGAAATCAGTGACGCAGCACAGCGCATTCTGGATGCGGCCAAAGAAGAAGCCCTTGGCACCAAAGAGTTGAACATCGTTGCGCAAAACGATTCAACCACAACATCGGCCAGTGCAACAGCTGATAACACTGACGCGAGCGCTGATGCGCAACTGGGTGCAATTAACAAAAAGCTGCAGCTGGCAAAAGAAGAACTTGCTTCTACCCGACTTGAAACCACGGATCTGGACGAACAGTCAGCCGAGCTAAAAAGCACCACCGAGAACATTGAATCGTTGGTTAATATCCGCCAACAGGAAGTGGCCCGACTACAAGAACAGCTTGCACAGGCTGGTGATTCTGATGCAGCGGGTACATCTGCTGCTGATCTACTAAGCAACGCGCAAAATGCGGTTGCCGAAGGTGGCAGTAATGCCAGTCAGGAACTGCAAGACGCAGCAAACGGCGTTGTAGACTCTGGTGAAAACGCGTTAACGGCGGCAGGCGAACAGCTTGGCGAAGTTGAGCTTGTTCCGGAAACTAACACAGCGGCGGCGGTTGAACCCGCTGTTCAACAAGCACCACCGGCTCCGTGGTACCTGGAGTTATTGCAGAAGTATGGCAAGTGGCTGGTTATCGGCATTGGCGGACTGTGTGCGCTGCTAGCCGGGTTATTGTTGCTTGGTAAGCGTCGTAACAAAGACGAAGATATGCTCGATGTTGGTGACGACGTAGAATTTTTAGACGATGAAGACGGCGTACAACTTCATGCCGAGGGTGATTTCGGTGAAGTTGAATCGGCGGGTGGTTCGGGTATTGGTTCTGCGGTTGCAACGGGTGTTGCCGGTGCAGCAGCGGTGGGTGGAGCAGCTGCGGTTGCCACTGGCGCTGCCAAAGCGGATGACGCCGACGATACCGAGGCATTAACAGCCAGCATGGATGCGATGGAACAACCGAACATTCAGGAAGGTCTCGACCCCGACGATACTATTTCAGAAGTCGATGTCTATCTTGCTTATGGTTTACACGGTCAGGCTGAAGAGTTACTGGCAAAAGCGATCGATCGCGACCCTAATAACCCTGAGTACGCTTACAAGCTGTTGCAAACCCAGCATGCACAAGGTAACGCTGACGCGTTCGCAGAAGGTGCAGCCAGCTATCACGAACGATTCGGTGGCGACGATGCACCTGATTGGGATTCGGTTAGTCAGATGGGCTACGACATCCAACCAAATAACATCTTGTTTGCCAGCTCTGAAACGGCAGTAGAGAGCATTGGTAAAGGTGGTGTTGATGCGCCGACCTTAGGCTCGGAAGATTTTGCGTCTCTTGACGGTGCTTCCGGCATTGAGGGCAGCGTCAGTCGCGACTTTGGTGATGCCAGCGAAGCAGCAGCCGATGTTGACGAATCAAACCTCATGGATCAAAGCCTTGACCCGGCATTTGCTTTTGATGAAACAGACCTGGAAGCCACTGGTGACTTCTCACAAATTGCCAGCGAAATAGCTGACGAAGAAGTGTCTGTTGGTGGCGATACGCTGGTTGACGATACCTCACTCGACTTCCCCGGCTTTGAAGACGCAGCCGATTCAGTTGGTGATGCAGCCAGCGCGGGCAAAGATGCCATCAGCGGTGGAGCTGGAGCCTTAGCGGGTGGTGCTGCAGCCGTTGCCGGTGGTATTGGTGCTGCGGCACTCTCTGCAAAAAACAAAGCGGGCGATGTGTTTGATGATGCCTTGAGCCTTGATGATCTTGAGAGTGCAGGCGTTGCTGCCAACGATGGCGCAGGTTCTGTTGCTGAAGATCTGACGCTCGATTTAGATCAGTTATCAGGTGATCTTGAGCTTGATGGAACTGATCTAATGGACCAGGGCACCGCTGCGGTTGACGATTTGGAGATGCCAGATCTGACCAGCGATAACAGCATCGATACAAGCAACGTTGCCAACATAGATGGCTCAGATGAAATGGACACCATGATGGATTTGGCCAAAGCCTACATCGACATGGGTGATAAAGATTCTGCCAGCAGTGCTTTGGGCGAAATCGTAAAAAGCGGAAATCCTGCTCAGGTTTCTGAAGCTGAAACATTGCTGCGTAAAATCTCATAGCAGCTGAATATCTGTAACGAATACCTGTAGCGGACATCTGCCCGCTATAGCGTAAGACGGCGTTGGCGACAGTTTGTGGCCAGCGCCTTTTTTTTGAATTCAATTAATGCTTGTTTGTAACGTACCATCATGAGAATTGCCCTTGCGGTTGAATACGATGGCAGTGCATTTTGCGGTTGGCAGAGACAACCCCATTGCCATTCGGTGCAAGCAGAATTAGAACAGGCATTAAGCAAAATTGCCGATGAACCCATTACCGTAAGCTGCTCGGGAAGAACCGACACCGGCGTGCATGGTCTGGCTCAGGTGGTGCATTTTGATTCAAACGCTGTTCGGCCACTGAAGGCCTGGACGTTTGGCACCAATACTCACCTGTGTAAACAGGTTGCCGTTCACTGGGCGGGTGAGGTGAGTGATGAGTTTCATGCACGATTCAAAGCCCTGAATCGCAGTTATCAATACCGCATTCTTAATCGAGGCACGCGCTCAGGACTGCATGCGGATAAACTGAGTTGGGTTATCCAAACACTGGATGAAAAAGCCATGCACGCAGCGGCGCAGCAACTCATTGGTACCCATGATTTTTCGGCATTTCGCTCGTCCGATTGCCAGGCCAAGCACGCGGTTAGAGAGTTACAGCAGCTTGATGTGCGCCGGCAAGGACAGCTGATTACCATCGATGTTAAAGCGAACGGTTTTCTGCACAATATGGTTCGTATCCTGACAGGTTGTTTGATTCGCGTGGGCAAGGGCGAGGAGCAGGCCGACTGGTTACTTAAGTTGCTGGAGGAGGGTGATCGAACGCAAGCGGGAATGACTGCGCCGGCACAAGGATTATGTTTTGTGCAGCCGACCTATCCACCCGAATTTGGTATACCTGATTTTCGTGCCATGGCGCATAATCCGGTGTTGGACTCATAACAGCGGCAGGTGTTTATCGTCCGTGCCGTGACTATTTTTGCTATGGTCACTACCTATGACATCTCATACACGCATTAAAATTTGTGGCATTACGCGAACCGAAGATGCTTTATTAAGTGAGCAACTCGGCGTTGACGCGTTAGGTTTTGTTTTTTGCAAAGCCAGTAAACGGTTTATTGAGCCATCAGATGCCAAAGTCATCATTGATCAAGTAGCACCATTCATAACGCGTGTTGGATTGTTTTTAAACGCTGATCAAAACGAAGTTGAACAAGCGCTGAAGCTGCTGCCTGGTCTTGTGCCCCAGTTCCATGGCACTGAGTCTGCTGCGCAATGCGAACAATTTGGTGTTCCGTATTTAAAGGCGATAGGCCTGGGTGCGGGTATGCCTTCGCTGGAATCGTTGCTCGAATACAAAAATGCCATGGCATTTTTATTTGATTCCAATGAGCCTGGCCAGCTTGGTGGAACCGGACATGCGTTCGATTGGCAAACGCTGGATAAAAATGTGGGTAAGCCAGTTATTCTTGCCGGTGGTTTGGGCGTACACAATGTTGGCGATGCAATTGCACAAATTAAACCCTATGCGGTTGATGTAAGTTCAGGCGTGGAAGCATCCAAAGGCATCAAAGATGCGTCAGCGCTGAAGGCCTTTGTTAGCGCGGTCAGAAAAGCCGACCAAAATTCCTGACAAACAATAAGCTAATCATTCCTGTTGTACATTGATGCGACATCATCAATATGATTTTGGCAACCCAAGCACATGTTCGGCCAGATAACTTAAAATCATGTTCGTTGAAATCGGCGCAACCTGATACAGGCGGGTTTCGCGAAACTTGCGTTCAATATCGTACTCTTCGGCAAACCCAAATCCCCCGTGAGTTTGCACTGCAACATTAGCCGCCTCATTCGATGCATCGGCAGCTAACATTTTTGCCATGTTTGCTTCGGCACCCGGGTTTTCTCCGGCTTCAAACAAACGTAGCGCCTCGTTCACCATGAGTTCGGCTGCGCGCATGTTTGCGTACGCTTTTGCAATCGGAAATTGGATGCCCTGATTTTCTCCGATGGCTTTATTAAACACGCGGCGCTGCGCAGCATAACTTACCGACTTCTCTATAAGCCACTTGGCATCACCAATACACTCAGCAGCGATAAGAATGCGCTCGGCGTTCATACCCGAAAGAATATATTTAAAGCCTTTACCTTCTTCGCCTATCAGGTTTTCAACCGGCACTTTAACGTTGTCAAAAAACACTTCGGTTGTAGCGTGGTTCATCATGGTGCGAATGGGCCGAATGGTCATGCCATTGTTTAAGGCGTCTTGCATGTCAACCAGTAACACGGACAGCCCGTTGGTCTTTTTAAGATTGGCATTTGGCGGTGTAGTGCGGACCAACAACATCATTAAGTCGGAGTGCTCAGCACGACTGGTCCAGATTTTCTGCCCGTTAACAATGTAGTGATTGGCCTGCAACTCGGCTTTGGTGCTTAGCGCGCCAGTGTCGGTGCCTGAAGAGGGTTCGGTTACACCAAACGCCTGCAGTCGAATGCTGCCATTGGCAATGCCTGGCAAGTATTTTTGTTTCTGCGCATCGGACCCAAAGCGCAGTAATGTGCCCATGGTGTACATTTGCGCATGACACGCCCCAGCGTTACCGCCTGAGCGATGAATTTCCTCTAAAATTGCGGCTCCAGCAGACAGTGGCAAGCCAGCTCCACCAAAGGTCTCTGGAATCAAAGCGGCCAGCCAGCCAGCTTCGGTTAGTGCGCCGACAAACTCGCTGGGGTACTCTCGCGCTCGATCAATTTTGCGCCAATATTCACCAGAGTAGTCTGAGCACAGTTTGGCGACTGCTTCGCGCAGGTCTGAGTAGTTGTCTGCAGAGTCTGTCATGTTGGCTGATATCCTGAGATTTGCCCTATAAGTGTAATGTGCCGCGACCGGTTGATGACATTTAGGCAGTGAATCTCCTGCAAAACTGTGTTCACGCCAAATTGCAGCAAAACGGCCGCTGTGTTCCCCAAATTACCCTGCGAACAGCACTGAATCAGCAGTACAATAGAGGGGTCAGCGACAAGCGAGATAGCCTCCCCGTGAGTGAAGAAGACAAAAAGTCAAAAATGCCCAGCGCGGTAGCTGGTGGGCTTAGTTGGTTCGAAAAATTAATACCGGCCCGCATCGGCGCGCGCAACAGTGAAGACAAAGGCAACGTACCCGAGGGCTTGTGGGTAAAGTGTGATAACTGCGCCAATGTGCTGTATCGCGCCGAGCTCGACCGCGCACAAGATGTTTGCATAAAGTGTGGCCACCACATGCGAATAACAGCGCGGACCCGCCTTGATCGATTGCTCGACCCGGAAAACCGCACCGAAATCGGTGACCAAATCGAACCCATCGACATCTTGAAGTTTAAGGACAGTAAGCGCTACAAAGATCGCCTGACGCAAAAATCCAAAGACACCGGCGAAAAAGACGCGCTGATTGTGTTGCGCGGCACCATTCATGGCAACCCGGTCGTGGTAGCCGTGTTTGATTTTAATTTTATGGGTGGCTCAATGGGCTCGGTTGTTGGGGAACGCTTTGCGCGGGCCTGCGATTGTTGCCTGGAAAACGACATACCACTGGTGTGTTTTAGCGCCAGTGGTGGTGCGCGCATGCAAGAAGCGTTGTTCTCGTTATTTCAAATGGGCAAAACCAGCGCCATGCTGGCAAAGTTGGCCACGCGCAAAATTCCGTACATTTCGGTGCTAACCGACCCGACCATGGGTGGTGTGTCGGCAAGCCTTGCCATGTTGGGCGACATCATCATTGCAGAGCCTGGCGCTGAAATTGGATTTGCCGGTCGTGTGGTTATAGAGCAAACCGTTCGTGAAAATTTGCCTGAAGGTTTTCAAAAAAGTGAGTTCCTGCTCGAACATGGCGCCATCGACATGATTGTTGATCGTCGGGAAATGCGCGATAAACTTGCCGGCTTGCTGGCCAAGCTTTGCGACATGCCGCCGATTCCACTTGAAAACCCACCTGACGCAGCGGATGCGGCAACAAGTTAAGCCTCAACTTATTTTAACTAACGCATATCAGGACCTGCATGAGCGCTCCATCGCCTGACGATAGTCTGGAACAGTGGCTATCGTGGCTAGAACAACTGCACCCCACTGAAATTGACATGGGCTTGCAGCGAGTCGGGAACGTGGCAGATTCGATGGGCTTACGTCCTGCTGCGATGCCGCTTATTCTTGTTGGCGGCACTAACGGTAAAGGCTCGACGGTTGCCTTATTGGCCGAAATATACAAACACGCGGGGTATCGTGTGGGTGCCTATACCAGCCCTCATATTGATACGTTTAATGAACGCATGTGTGTTGATGGTCAGATGCTCGATGATCACGTGATCGTTGGCGCTTTGCACGCCGTTGAACAAGCCCGAAACACCGAAACACTAACCTACTTCGAATACACAACGCTGGGTGCGATGGTTGCGTTTGCGCGCATGCGCTGCGATGTGGTCATTATGGAAGTCGGCTTGGGTGGTCGGCTGGATGCCACCAACCTGTGGGACTGCGATTGCGCCATCATTACCAGCATCGCTTTAGACCATCAAGACTACCTCGGCGACACCGTAGAAGAAATTGCCGCAGAAAAAGTCGCCATTGGTCGGGTCGGGGTGCCGTTGGTGGTTGGCGAACTTTACCCGCCGGCTAACTTAATTGATATTGCTCGCGAAAATAAACTGCGACTGGTATTAATTGGCGGCGCTAACTTGCCGCAATCAAATCTGGCCGGTGAGCATCAACAACGCAATGCGGCTTGCGCACTGGAAGCCATTGATGCGCTGCAAGCCAAACTCAACGTCAGTAAAAAAGCGGTTGCGGCGGGTCTTGAATCGGTCAGTGTTGCTGGCCGTTTCGAGCGGCTTAGCGTGGATGGGCAGGCGGTGGTGTTTGATGTTGCGCATAACCCGGCAGCAGCCGAAACGGTGAGTGCTGCTATGTTGCGTTACTATCCAAACCATCACGTGTATGCGGTGTTTTCTGCGCTAAAAGATAAAGATCTTGTCGGAATAGTGACCTCGCTGGCGCCAGCGGTTTCAAGCTGGTACTGTGCCGAACTTGAATCGCCAAGGGCGACGCCGCTGAACGATCTTATGCAGCAGATAGAACAGATTCAAAGTGCGCCGGTAGAGGGTTTCGCGTCGATTGCTGATGCCTGGTCAGCAGCAAAATTCGCCGCTGCTAACGACACAAAAAAGCCGACGGTAATTCTGGTGGCCGGGTCTTTTTACACGTTGATGGACATGCGAAAAATTGTTAACGCAAACGCATCTGAGGCGGACAAGCAACAATGAGCCAGATCGACCCGCTTGATGAGCAAAGGTCGGTGCGCCTGCGGCAACGGCTCTGGGGTGCGGCCGTGTTGATTGCCTTGCTGGTCATTTTTCTGCCATTGATACTCGACGGGTCGGGTAGCGAGAGCCAGTACCGCCGGGTAGAGCGGCTGCGTGCCGAGCCACCGCGTATTCTTGACGCCAACGGTAACCCTGAAAGTGGCTCCATACTGTCGGCCACGCCGGTTGCCACCAAAACACTGGCCGCGGAGCCTGCCACTGCTGAACAACCTGAACAGCAGATAACATTGCCCCAAACCACGTCTGAAACCGCCCTTAACAGCACAGTAGAGCAGACTGTGCCATCTCCTGCCGCGCAGCCTACTGAGCAAGCGGTGCCCACAGCGCGGCCAAACGTTGATTTAAAGCCTGAATCGCTGAGTGCCTGGGTCGTGCAGGCTGGCAGCTTCAGTGACGAGCAGAACGCCCTGGCAGTGCGAGACAGGTTACGACGTGCCGGATACCCATCATTTGTGACGCCAACCGAGGCCGGTACCCTGATGTACCGCGTCAGGGTGGGGCCGATGATTAATTTGCAGCAAGCCGAAGCCAATCGCGACAAAGTAATGCAGCTATTGGACAGAGAAGCGATCGTAGTCAGCTATCCTTAATGAGTATCTTACGATTGATAGAATGCCGAGCGCACAGCGAGTGTGTCAGGAGGTAACGTGTTTTCTGGTATTGATCTGTTCATATTGGTGCTAATTGCTGTTTCGGTGGCCATAAGCGCCATTCGAGGGTTCTTCAAAGAGGCAGTGAGTCTGGCCACCTGGGTGGCAGCGGTGCTGATCACCTTAATGTTCACGTCGCGCTTCGCCTCACTGCTGCCCAGAGATACCATCGAGAGTCCGCAAGCTCGTTATGCAATTAGTGCGCTGCTGTTGTTCTTCGGCAGTATGATTCTGGGTAGCCTGATTAACTATTTGTTTCAAAAAATACTCAAGGCCGGCGATCGGAGTAGACTGGACATGTGGTTGGGAATTGGCTTTGGTGCCGCACGTGGCGTGGTCATTGTGACCTTGCTTGTGTTGCTGGCCAACCTTATTCCTACCTTTAAACAAGAGTCGTGGTGGCGTCAATCGGCATTCCTACCGCCGGTTCAAAGGGCCGCTCAGTTTATACACGCGCAACTTCCCAGAGAGCTTGCGCAACATTTTGATTTTTCAGCAGCGAGCTCATAGTCAATCATGTGTGGCATTCTCGGAATTGTTGGGGTAGAGCCTGTTAACCACCAGCTTTATGACGGACTTACTCTGCTACAGCATCGTGGCCAGGACGCGGCCGGCATTGCCACTTGTCACGAAGGCCGACTGATACTGCGCAAGGCGGCGGGGCTGGTGCGTGATGTGTTTAGCAGCACTCATATGCGGCGCTTGCAAGGCAACATGGGCATCGGCCATGTGCGATACCCAACAGCTGGCTCTTCTGCTGCGGCCGAGTCACAGCCTTTTTATGTTAATTCGCCCTATGGCATTGTGATGGGGCACAACGGCAACCTGACCAATGCCACCGAATTACAACGCGAGTTGTTCGAATCGGACTTACGCCACATCAACACCGGCTCAGATTCTGAAGTGCTGTTAAATGTGTTTGCACACGAGCTGCAAGCATTAAAACCCAGCACCACCATTACGCCAGAACAAATTTTTGCCACAGTGACTGCGGTGCATAAGCGTTGTAAAGGGGCTTATGCCGTTATTGGTATGTTGGTAGGGCGAGGCGTGTTTGCGTTCCGCGATCCCTTGGGGATTCGACCCGCAGTCATTGGTGTGCGTCACACCGACAATGGCAGTGAATATGCCGTGTCTTCAGAAAGTGTAGCTTTACAGGGGTTGGGCTTTACACGCTTGCGAGACCTTGAGCCGGGCGAAGCTATCTTTATTGACATCGATGGCAATATGCACACGCGTCAATGCGCCCAAAAAACCAGCCTGTCACCTTGTATATTTGAGTACGTATACCTGGCACGTCCAGACAGCATTATCGACAACGTATCGGTGTACAAGTCTCGATTGCGTATGGGTGAAAAGCTGGCAAAGAAAATTTTACGTGAGCGCCCCGATCACCAAATCGACGTGGTCATTCCCATACCGGATACCAGTCGTACATCGGCTATGGAAGTAGCGTTTCATTTAGGCGTAAAGTATAGAGAAGGTTTTATTAAAAACCGCTACATTGGCCGCACATTTATTATGCCGGGTCAGCAGCTGCGTAAAAAGTCGGTTCGACAAAAACTCTCACCAATAGAATTGGAATTTGCAGGCAAGAATGTCTTGTTGGTAGATGATTCCATTGTGCGTGGTACCACCTCGGGCCAAATCGTCGAAATGGCGCGCGATGCAGGTGCCAGCAAAGTGTTTATGGCCTCTGCAGCGCCTCCCGTTCGTTACCCCAACGTGTATGGCATTGACATGCCAGCAGCCACCGAACTCATTGCACACGATCGTAGCGTCGAGCAAATTCAGGAAGTGATTGGCGCTGACTGGTTGGTATATCAAGACCTGGACGACTTAATAGAAGCCGTGCGATACGATAAACACCCAATAGAAACGTTTGAGTCTTGTTGTTTTAACGGTGAATACATTACCGGTGATGTCGATAGCAGCTATTTACAAGACTTGCAATCCAATCGCTCAGACAAAATGAAAAAAACCGGCACAGGTGGTGAAGATCTGGTGGTGCTTTAGCATGCACTTGCAAGACCTGCGGCATTTACCCTTTCCATAGGAAAAGGGTAACGCCAGATTACTTTGGTGTGAACGTGTACTGTTTGGACGACTTCGACCCAACCGGTATTCCTGTACGGGCTACGGATGGGGTTGGCATGGAGTGAAAGCTATCCGGAGATTCATCCAATCCCTACGCCTAAACATTTTCTATTGATAAGGCTCACGAACTTCTATATTGATAGACACGCCATCGCTTGGCTTGGTAGATACACCTGCTTTAGGGGAAACTGAGCCGGTGTCGGCGGTAAACCGAAACATCTTTACAAATGCACCAACAACCAAGCCCACCTCTAACATGCCCAAAGAAGTGCCGGGGCAAGTACGGGGTCCAAAGCCAAACCCGAAATGCATAAGGTCTTTGGCTGAATACCCCTTGTCTTTAAGCACTTGCCATCGCTGCGGTGCAAACTCGTTGGCAGGGTAACCAGATACTGCTTCGCCCCAAAAATCTTCGCACCGATTTGCGTGCCAAACGTCCAAGAGCACGTGAGTGCCTTTGGGAATAATTAATTTTTTATCGGGACTGACATTGACCGTGGTATCTATTGTGGCGCGGCGCGGCAGAAAATAAAGTGAAGGCGTTAGCCTTAGTGTTTCTTGGAGTGCCTGCAACAAGCATGAGGCTTGGCCCAAATTGTCAGGGTCGTATATGTCCATTGGCTCGACCTCATTGTAAATTGCCTCTTGGACTTGCGGTGAGCGCGCTAAGTGCATAAAGGCCCAACCAGCAAAAGAGGTGGTGGCCTCTAGTGCGCCCGCCAGGAAAACCCTAATGTTGCTTCGTAATTGCTCATCTGTTGCATCTGATTTAAATTGGCTCCACATGCCTAAGCCATTGGCTCGGCCAGCCAATGCGATATCAGTCAGGGCTTCAAAGTCTTGTTTAGCCGCGTTAAGGCGCTTGTTTTTCCCCGTTACAAAATTAATGGGTGCTTGAATTCGATGTGCGATGGTGTCTGTCACCATGTGATCAATCATCAGTGTCAGGCTTGGCACGTAGCGTTGCTGTATATCTGTGTAAGACACTTGGCCGCCAAAAAAATTGTTCACCAACATCTCCAGCATGATGGCGCTGATCTCGGGTTCTAACTCTATTGGAGTGATCGATGCGCCCGCCGCTGACTGTTGTTCGCGCAAAATGTCTAAGCGATCAGCAGCCGTTTTTCTAAAAGTTTGTTCGAACTCGGCAAACTTTTCGGGTTGGAATAGTTTTGTTTTACCAAAAGAGGGTGCAGCAAGTTTCTTCTGCATACGCCATTGTTCACCATTGGAGTACAACAGCGAGTCTTCACCCGTTGCGCGTGCTATTCCATCAGTAGGCAATGTGTCTCTATCGAATTGCCCTGGTTTATCGCCGGTGTCCAATAATATGGGTTTAATGACCGCTGGGTCTCGGGTAACCAGTACCGCTGGAAAGAAAGGCACATCCAGGAAGCGATTATGCTTTTGGCTGTTATCCAAACCGTCCACAAACTGGAAATACGCATCAAGGATACGTATGGGTTCGCGATAGTTCCACAAGTGTGGGAAAGGCAGGCTGACTCGGTTGCGAGCAAACAGCGAGACGCGTGAAGGCAGGTAGTCGCCCGTGAAGGGATTCTTCTTCTTTATCTGTTGCAGTAATCGCACACAGTATCTCTCAGGATCTATCCTGTATGGAAGTCTAGTACAGTTATTAGCGGGTATAACTTGGTTGATAATAAGGCAGGACTTAGCACTCATTGGAAGGTCTAAACAGGCTGTTCTCTAGCGACTTCGCGATTGGCATATGCAATGTTGTGCATCGCGATAGCGTAATCCATGTCATCTCCACAGGCAGACCAAGGTGTCTCATGCGTTAGCGGTATCGACTTATCGGCCGGTTCAATGACGCTGAGAATTTGCGAGCCATCTGGTCGTCTGAAAACCAATGTACCGCTGGCCTGGCGAACAACTGAAAACTGCCCTTCATGCAGTAGCTTGTGATGATGATGACAGACTTCGATCAGGTTCTCTAAAGAGGTGACGCCGCCATTGGCCCAATGCACAATATGGTGCGCATCCAAATGCTGCTGACAATCACATCCCGGAAACTGACAAACGCCATCTCTTATTCCAAGTGCTCGACGGATACCGGTAGGAATAGCGCGACTACTTCTGCCAATATTCAGTGGCGCACCTTTATGTGTTAACGCCGTAACCACCTTGCAACTGCCGCTTAACCGACGCGCTGTTTCAACGGGTAGGGCCACTTGTTGGTGTATATAACTATCAGGCTCTCCGGATGGCTTTTCAAATACGTTTTGACTCAGCACATCGTTATCGACGTGCACGACGACTTGATAACGATCATCGGTGCTTGATGCCATTTTGGTCTGTTTAAGCGATGCCTCTGCCATCAACACCAAGGCTTCAGCTCGGCGCCGGGAGTGCTGGCGGTGATTGTTGACCATTTCCACCTCCGCGGAGGTGTCGTTAGCTTGTTCTAACGCATGACTGGCGCTTAGCTCACTCGGTTCACTCTGTCGAACTGATTCAACTGCTGCCTCCATGGCCTTGATGACCAAAGCGCCTTGTTCAGGCGTTAGCCGAGCTCGAATCTCAAGGCAACCGTGCTCATCCCAGCGCGTATCGACATACCGGTGTTCATGGTGATGCATAGCGCCTTTATTTTCTGCGTCGCGGCGATGCTCGTCAGTGGTAATGGCAGAACCATCGTAAAATTCACCGGCTTCGTTGTACTGTTGTCGATAAAGCCGCACCGTTTTGTCTAGTTGACTGGCGGTACCGTAGCGCGCATAGGACAGCAGGCATGCTTCGTTTACCTTATTTCCCACACGCGTAATGGCGCGAGCCTTGGAGTAGCTGAGTACACCTTTTGAAAAAGCGTCACGTGTTTTTGGTAGCTTACCCAGCGCGTGAGCTACTCTCATTTTCTCTCGTGCAGCCGAGTATGAAATACCGCAGCGCCAGTTCAGCCAATGGGCACAAGAGCGGCAACCTTCGTGCCCCCAGCCATTGCGTCGATCAAACTCAGCAATCATGATGAGTTGTTGATAAGTTGCTGCGTTAATATCGGCACACAAACGTGTGATGGTATGTTCAAGTTCAGTGTTGGATAAATTGTAGAACTGAGGATTAGCGTCCATGCGGGTTCCTTGTTTGGATGTGCTATTGATTTTATTTGCTATTGATCTTATTTGCTATTGATCAAATGCTGTTTGAGTCTCAAGTTAAGTTCTGACATATATGCTGTATATAATGCCAGTATACATGAAATTAAACTAATTCAAGCTCTAAATGCAACTTAATAGCGAGAAGCAAAAGCGCCTCCGCGGGGGTGTTTTTTCAGTGCTGAATCTTGCTTGTTGGTGTTGTTTAACGCGCCCGATGGTGAGCGATGTCTCGACCAGAGCCACCTGTTGCGTTGTCGAAGCACACTAAATTCAAACCTTATCAGCGGCGGCTATGAGGAATTCTTCAAATATTATATTACTGTGTCCAACCTTGGTCCTGCGATATTTACAGCAACAGCGTTAACTGGTTTTTTCTGGTTAGCGTGGATTGTCTATCGCTCCAGAAACAAACAATAACACTGGTCAATGGTCGCAGGAAATTCAGTTCTTAATAAGTAGCTTTTATGCGCACATTAGCAATCTTGATGGTGTGCGATTAGTTGCTATACAACACCGTATCTATCGCTAAAGCGTGGTACTTTATCCCGACAAACGAAACGTTGAGGTAGATTATGGGGCAGATGAACGAAGCAACTTTTTCAGAACCAAATATCAACGGTTATCTTAAGAAGCGCTCCGAACGGAATGAACTGGCGGCCACTTTGTTGGCAAAGCGAGAAGGCATCGAGCTAACGAGTAAGCATTGGGATATCATCAACTATCTACGCACAGAATTTTATAGCAATGGTGGTGTGGTGCCATTGGTCAGACATATAAGACTGTCCATGGAGAAAGAATGGCAAGCGTCTGTTTCTCCCATGGAACTCAGTTTGCTTTTCCCGGGTGGTCCTAATGTACAGGGCGCAAAAATAGCCGGTTGTGTCACCATGAGAACGGTCAGCGATTTGCTTAGAGTTAAAGGCGATGCTGTTTGGTCAGTTGGTCCAGGTCATGGCGTGATGGATGTTTTATCGTTAATGACTTGTCCGAAGATAAGCTCGTGGTCGGGAAAGCTGTTAAACAACTCATGACAGAAAATGTCGTGACGGTTTCGTTACAGGAAACGCTGGATAGGTGCATGGCATTGATGATCGAGCACGGCTTCAGGCATTTACCTGTCCTTGACAACAACAAAGTAGTAGGTGTGTTGTCTATGCCTGACTTGGTAAAAATTATTGTTGAGCAGCATCAAATTGCGATCTCACAATTAGAAGCGCGGGCTGTCAACCGAGCCAGTTAAAGGCTTTACATAGGCCATAAAACCGTGTCTGGGTAAAACTGCGACCACGCAAACCAGAACGCTTGGTGTCCACCCAGGTCTTTACCGTCTTTATCAACTGCTTTGACACCGCCACCATCGAGCGTCAATACGATATTTTCGAATTCGATTTGCTGTTTATCGTTTAGTGCTTCCACGGCTTTGCTCAATTGAAACGCAATCGGTTTTCCCGACGCAGCCACTAATCCAACGATATCCTCCTGCACGGGTAGTCTTGGGTCGACATCGCCAATCGGGAATATGGGTCCCTTGGCATCGCGATTATTTCGAAAATCGAAGTCTCGGCCTAAAGCCAAAGATTCATCGAGTACGGTCGTGCTTGGGTGTGCGGCTTTCCAATCTCCCCATTTTGTTGTTACGACGCCTGCCTGTTTTAGTTTGACGGATTTTTCAGCCAACGCGCCGGTAACGGCATGCCCTCTGAAGGTATCAAACACAGAAAACGTATTCAGATCGTACATCACTTTATTTGATCGAATCAGTAAACCCGAAGTACGCAGTATTGGACGCTCAACGCCCTCAGGCAAGTCGTCGGTAAAGTAAACTTGTGCCGATGCGCACAAGGTGCAATACGGAATGCCCAGGTCACGTCCACCGAGGGTGTCGTTCACCATTTCGCGTACTTCCATGATTTGACGAGGGTAGGCCCGGTATTCGCCGTTAACCTCTACGCCAAAAACAATGGCATCATCATCTAACCATGTTGCGTCTTTGGCGTTAGTGATCTCGGGGTTGTCGGCTGCTGGTATGCAATTACATGGGTCATCTGTTGTGTCGAATGGACGATCATCAATACGAACGCCACCCCACGACACATGACGCCAATCGATTTCACCCGGTTGAAAAATCTCGCTCCATTCGCTGACAATAAGCGTGTAAATATTACGTTTGTATTTCAGATAATCAGGGGGTGCAGGAATATCCCAGCCAATAAGCTGGTCGGTGGTATGACCCCAGTAGTTTGCTTGTTCAAACTTGATGTTTAACAGTTCGCTGGCAGCGACGGCCAGTGAAGCCATTAACTGACTTGATGACGCGATACGCATGATATCGCTAACCAACCAAGCCAGTCGTGCATCGCCAGAGGATGCAATCGCTTGTAGTGCCTGATCCTGGTCTGGCCCCCATGTGCCATTTTTTAACTCGTCTCCAAAGGCCGTATCAACGGCTTCCGCCATTTCTTTGCTCAACGGACCAGTTGGTACTGCCGGTGGCGTGCCAAAGCGACGGATAACATGAGCGGGGAGCTCTGTTTGGTTGCCACTGGTGTGATCTGTGGCGGTGCTCGTGCTCTGTGCGTGGGTGCTACTAATGCCACAGACCAATGTGGCACCGAATAGACTTGCAATAAACGTCGATACTTTACGGGCAGAGTATGGCGCGGTTTTGGCTGCTGGGCGAGTGCTCATAAAATAATATTCGCTGGTGTACTTACCTCAGTATGAGTGCAATTGGCATGAAGAGTTCGCCAATCGTGCAAGGTTCGCAAATTTTAGTCGGGCTTCGGGTCTCGTTTGGATTTTACCGGCAAGCCTTCAAAATAATAAATCCCCACGCCCATTCGGCGTTGATCGCTCTTTTTGGTGCCTTTGGATTTTTTACGGTATTGGATTAAACGCGCATTGAGTTCCTGAATAAAGGGTTCTGCTTTTTTGGCAGCGAACTGTCTAAATTCCTGCTCGTACTCAGCGTCGATATCGGTATAAACCACCTGACGTTGAAAGCGTTTGTCGTCGTCGCTGGCTTCCATATTATGAACGGCAGTTTCGAATAAGTCGGATACACTGGTGGCAACCACTCGGACTTGTTCCAGTTCGTCTTTTCGAGGCACGTAGGCGCTATTAATTAACGACACTGTATAGTCGTCGTTTTCGCTAGTGACGCCGACAAGGTTTAGCTCATCGAGCACGGCTCCGTAGGTAATATCGCCACTGTAGCGCTTCACCAAGGCAACAAAACTGCCATGCTCTTTGCCTTTACGCTGACTTTTAATTGGCAGACGTTTTGGTTTGCCTTTACTGTCAAGGAATTCCGGATCGCTAAGCCAGCCATGCACAACTCTTTGAGCACGATTGGGTTTTTGTTTTAACAGCGATTTATTCTCATCGAGCGCATCGCGCAAACGCACGACTTCTTTTCGACTGAGCCCGGTGAGCACGGCGGCACGAGAAATCGATATGCCTTGCTCGGGCAGCGCAAACTGATCGTAGGCAATTTCGACATAGGTTTGCCGAATAAGCTCGCTGAGCTCTGAGTGAGTGAACTCGTGCCGAATCAGTAATTGTATGAGTGGTCGCAGTACGCTGACGATGGCTCTTGCCAGGCGGACTTTATGTGGCGAACCTTCTGCTGATTTACCTGTTGTTTTCAAAGTGGCATCCTTTTTTGATGATTGCTGCCAAATGGCGAAACACGGCTGATTTTTTCCATTTCCAACCGTCCCTGACCCTATAGTTTACATAAGGTAGGATATAATTCCCGTTTACGGAGTTACCAAATCTAAAATATTTTTAATTACAGCGAATTCTACAAAAATAGCTAATTAAAACAAGTATATAGCATAAGTGCTACCTAGCCGATTGCATAGGCCAGGCAAGGGATGAGCGCAGGTTTGTTCCTAAAAAAGCGAATCCGTGTAACGGATGACTCAATCTCTTAGAATTTTACCGAAAGGTCTTGTAGCCAAATGGGCATAACGTCCAGTAGCCAAACCTCAAGATAACGGTTTAGGTGGAAATACAGCGTTATGCCAACCAGTAAAAGGGTGACGCCCATAATCGGTTTGGCCCATGGCATCCAGCGGCGTAATTTGGTTTGACGAGCACCCAGCGCCTCTCGGGAGCCGTAGGCCAGGGCAAGCAGAATGGTTGCCACGCCCAATCCGAAAAACACCATGGTGATGGCAGCCTCGAGCAGGTTTTCACCGCTGGCCGCAAGGCCTATTGCCCCTCCTAGTGTAGGACCAATGCACGGCGACCACACCGCACCAAGCAGGACGCCGATCAAGGCCTGTGAAGCCAGCCCGCCATTTTGCAGCTTGTCGATTTTGCTGTTGGCCTGGTTTGCCAACGGGGATACCGCTTTGGAGAACACATTGCCAGCGCTGGGAAGCAGCAGGGCAATGCCAAACACGATCATCAGGATGGCTGCAATCTGGTTGAGGCGTTGCTCGTCAAGCCCAATTAAATGGCCGAACGCAGTAATGCTGATACCAAAAACAGTGAAAGATGCTACCAGCCCGCCGGCAAGTGCCAGCGGACCGAGTCGTGAATTCTGCAATGCAGATGCAATAATAATGGGTAACAGTGGTAAGACACAGGGATTAATGAGCGTCAGTAAACCAGCTACGTAAGACCACACCAAAGTCACAATATAAAACCTATTAAAAAGTTGTACTGGACTTCGTTAAACCCAGTTTCAGTCAGACCGGAATGTTTTACAGAATCGCTGCGGCAAATAGCGCTTCGATTGGTTCTGCACCGGTTTGCGCAACCACACGTGACAGCTCTTTACCGTCTTTGAACATCACCAGCGTTGAGCGTCGCGGTATGGCAAGTGATTTGGACAATTCAGAGTTGCCGTGCTGATCCCAGTCGACTTTAACCACTTTGACATTTGCGTAGTCTGGGTTGGCATTTTTTATTGTCGAGATGGTGCGTTCCTGGGTTCGGCAAGTGCTGCACCAGGTCGCAAAAAAATCGAGCATAAACGGCTCGCCACTGGCAAGCAGTTCCTGGTAGAGCTCCGGGGTGTAAGTGAGAGCCTCATCAGCCGCTTTAGCCGGATTGATCACTGTGAGCGCAGCCGCAGCTAAAGCGCCCTTTAGAATGTAACGTCGATTCATGTCGAGTCTCGCGTGGAATTGGGAAATCGGTAGACAACAGACATCGCTTTTAGTTCACAGACAGTTTCAACTCTGCCAAGAGGGCGCTGTATTGGGCTCCGTGCATGTCGCGATCGTAGGGCTGCCCTGAATCACGGGCCGCGGGAAGCTGAACTTGAGCACGCTTAAAGGGGTTTTACGCTACGAGTGTTTCGATAAACGGACGAACACCGGCAACGCCTTCTTTTTCCATGACGCGAATAGTTTCAGAACCCACCACAGCGATATCGGCTTTGCCTCGTAAAAAGTTGACGTCTTCGGCTGACTTTACACCAAAGCCAACGGCTAATGGCAGAGACGTGTTTTGCTTGCAAGTTGACAGATAGGTTTCCAGTTCAGAAGAGAATGCGGTGTCTTTACCGGTGACCCCTTTGCGTGCAACGCTGTAGATAAATCCGGCGCTGTTGTCATTGAGAAAGCGCATGCGCGGCTCTGGTGTGTTAGGTGTAAAAATATGCACAGGGGCTAGCTTGCAGCGATGCATGGCGTCCAGATAATCCTGGCCTTCGGCCGGGGGCAGGTCGGGCACGATACAACCTTGAATACCAATGGCTTTGCATCGTTCAACAAATTCAGTCACCCCTTGGCAGAACAGAATGTTGTAGTAAGTCATGAACAAAAATGGAATATCGAACTCTTTGGTTAATCGCTCCGCCATTTCGAAGCTTTGCTCTACCGTGGCACCGGCTTTTAACGCTTCTGCATTGGCTTTTAAAATAACCGGGCCATCGGCCATGGGTTCTGAAAACGGAATTTGTAATTCCATTAAATCCACACCGGCATTAACCATGTCTTCAACCATGCGCAGGCAGTCATCGAAACTGGGATAACCCAGGACGATGTGTGTCATTAACAGGATGTCCTTTTTTTCTCGGGCCTTGCGAATGGATTGTTCCAGTGTTGTTTGGTGCTTATCCATTGTGTTTCTCCCGGCGATAGGCATCAGCTTTGTCAATAATAAACTCTTTCCACTTTGGGTCGTGTACCGCATCGGCTACGGTAAATATATCTTTGTCTGCACGTCCAGACATGTTAATCAGTATATCGTCCTCAGGCGACATGGTTTCTGCTTCTTTATAGGCTTGTGCAAATGCGTGTGACGATTCTAGTGCTGGTATTAGACCTTCGTGACGTACCGTTCTTTGCATAGCTTCAACTACCTTGTCATCGGTTGCGGCCTCAAAACGAACTTGCTTGGCTTCGTGTAGGTGACTCAATATTGGCGATACACCAACATAGTCGAGCCCCGCAGATACGCTATGGGTATCTTGCATTTGTCCATCTCGGTCCTGCAGGAAAAACGTTTTATAACCCTGGGCAACACCGATAGATGCGTCGTCGTAGGCTAGCCGGGCTGCATGCTCGCCACTGCCGCGCCCACGCCCACCGGCTTCAACACCAACCAGCTCAACCTCTTTATCATCAAAGAAGCCACTGAAGATACCCATTGCATTGGAGCCACCACCAACGCAGGCGTATACTCGCTTGGGTAATTTACCGGTGCGGTCGAGCATTTGCTCGCGTGCTTCGGTGCCAATAACCGATTGAAACCAACTCACCATTTCTGGAAACGGGTGAGGACCACAGGCTGTACCAAGCACATAGTGGGTGTCGTCCATATTGGTAACCCAATCTCTGAATGCTTCATTAATAGCATCTTTCAGTGTCTGGCTACCTTCGGTTACTGCCACAACGGTGGCACCCATTTGCTCCATCCAGAAGACGTTGGGCCGTTGCCGTTTGACATCGTGAGCGCCCATATAGATTGTACAATCAAAGCCAAACTTGGCAGCCATAGTCGCGGTGGCAACACCGTGCTGACCCGCACCAGTTTCAGCAATGACCCGGGTTTTTTTCATGCGTTTGGTTAGTAAACCCTGACCCATAACGTTGTTGGCCTTGTGTGCACCAGTGTGGTTCAAGTCTTCACGCTTGACATAGATGCTGGCACCGCCAATTTGTGCTGATAAATTATCAAGCCGGGTTATGGGTGTTGCACGGCACGAGTAGGTGGACATGAGTTCGAGGTACTCTTTCCAGAAATTTTCGTCATCTCGCGCTTCAAGATACGCTGTTTCCAGTTCGTCGAATGTAGGAACCAGTATCTCTGGTATAAATGCACCGCCAAACTGGCTGTAGTATCCGCTGTTTTTCATGATGGTTGTTTTGTGGTTGTATCGCTGACTTTATCGGCAGCGGTAGTCGGAAAAAGTGTTTGTGAAAATGCAAAGCGATCAGTCAGGCACAGTATTTCGGCATGCAGCGCGTTACGGTTATCGCCAAAATGAAGCTGTCGATAAACGCGTAACAGCGCCGTACCGGCGCTTGTGCTTAGCTGTTTTGCTTGATGCGCATCGGCATGAATAACTGAAAAAGTTTGATCGGCCGAGCTGGGTTCCAAAAAGTAGACATCGCGAACCAGCGCCGATAACGATTTGTCTTTTAAAATTTGATTATCCAGCCCAGGGAATAGCGCTGCGTTAAACCACAACGTTTCATACAGAACAGGCACGTCATCAACTGATGCTCGGCGTTCAATGCGAAAGTGTTCGTCGTTCCCTGTGTCGGGGTGTTGCTCGTTGGCAGTGAGCTTTTCCCGGACCGGCTCGCCGACCAGCGCAAGCTGTGTGTTCAAGTCGCTTTTTTGCAGGGCCGCACTGGTTCCGGCCAGCGACAGTAAATCAATGGAACGCGTTGGTGGTAGCACGTAGGTGCCCGACCCGCGCCGTCGCTCCAGCCTGCCTTGGCGAACCAGTAAATCCGTGGCCTGACGAACCGTGGGCCTGCCTATGCGGTAACGCGCGGCCAGCTCGTTCTCTGAAGGAATTTTCGTGTCCACAGGATGAACACCCGTGTCTATTTCGCCGCTGATTTGGTCGGCGAGCTGGCGGTACAGTGGGATAGGGGAGTGCTGGTTGAGCTGCATGTGGACTAAACACCGTGGTTTAGCGCAGCATAGCGGGAAATTGGCTAAGTTGTCAATACAACTTGGTGGATTGGCTTAAGTTCAAGCGCCAAACCTAGCCCATTCGCAAACCAGCTCGTTGGAAGTCAGCGACATCGATACCGTAACTGCCGTCACTTAACGTTGTTTTTATCTGGTAGGCGTTGCCTTCGCTGTCTACATCCATTTGGGACAGGTCAACAACCTGCTGCATAACAGGCTCTTTTGCAGCATCGAGTATGAGAATGACGCGGGGTCGCAATTTATCGGCTGTGTTCGCGAGCACAATGCCGATTTCACCATTGAGCATTTCAACAATACTGCCCGGTGGAAAAATGCCCACCGCATCGATGAATTTAATCACCATGTCTTCGTCGAACTGTTTGCCGCGCAAGGAATAAAGCTCTTGCAGTGCTTCAGAAGGCGAAATGGCTTCGCGATAAGTTTGCTTGGTGGTCATCGTATCGTAGGCTTCAGCAATCGATACGATCTTGGCAAAAATGGGAATTGATTCTGACGGCAGTTTGCGTGGATAACCTTGTCCGTCTTCTCGTTCATGATGCGAGTGCGCAACATCCGCTGCACCGGACATAACACTCTTGGTAGAAACAAGAATGTCCCGACCGTAGCGAGTGTGCTTTTGCATTTCAACTTGTTCTTCGGGAGTCAATGGACCTGTTTTCGAAAGCACCTCTGTGGAGATACTCGTTTTACCCACGTCGTGCAACATGCCGCAAACACCAACGTCTTCCATTTCACGTTGCGTCATACCGGCAGCTTTTGCCATCACAATACTCAGCGCGGCCACGTTCAGTGAGTGCTGAGCAGTTGCTTCGTGCTTTGCCTGGATGCGAGTCAGCCAAACCGACGCATCGGGGTTACGCAAAATACTGTCTACGCATCCGTTAACCGCTTGTTTGATTTTCCCGCCATCGACTTCAGCGCCTAAGCGTATCTCCTCAAAGAGGGTAGTGACTGCTTCGCTGGCGAGAGAGTGGACTTCTTTCGCCGCGGCGAATTCATCTTCAACTGACACACCGGTGTCAGCAGAACCAGCACCTGCGCGTTTCGCGCCCGGTTCACTTTTTGCCGGAGTGTGTTTTTTGAGGGAAAATTCGTCGTAGTCCACCCAGACAAAACTGCACTCGTTCTGGACAGCTTGAATATCGGATGCAGATTTTAATTCCAGGCCCTGAAACATGAATCCTGACTCTTCCCACGGCTTGTCGAGCTCCACCACAAACATACCCACACGCAAGTCCGCAACATCAATTTTCTGATGTTGTTTCCGCGTCTTTTGAGTACGATTGCCAGCCGGCTTTCGCGCTTCCGTACGGCGCCTCGGCTTAGGTGGTTCGTCCTGTGATTTAAAGAGTTTTTTAAACATCCGCTTGCATGGTTAACAACAAAACATCTTTGTGCAGGTTTTCCCCGCACCCCTTTAAAATCGGCTGATTCAGTGGGGACTTGATGCAATATCCACGGTAATTTCAACTAATTCATCGGTTACCGACACCACGAAGTGTGATGAGTTCGACATTGGTGGCCTTAAGTGGCACTTTCGCCGGTTCTGGTGTGCGCTAGGTCACAAAATTCGGGGTCATTGTCACAGACTTGTTAACCATGGAAATAATGGGCCTTAGGAAGTTAACGTCGATTTGATTCGTGCCGCCAAAGTCCCTGCCCACACTGGTATGCCTTGCGCCGCTACTCAGTTTTAAGCTCTGCCTGATTCGATGGCTTCGCGTTTGATTTGCCAGTAGCCTTCGTCGCTCAGTTCCCAGTAGAGTGTGACGGTTGCGTTGTGCTCCCCGGATAATTCGAATGACATCACCATGTGTCGCCCGGCACTGGCTTGCCCGCCATTTGGATTCATCACTAGCGATATATCCTTCGAGTCAAGCGTAGCCAAAGCATTAAGTTCTATGCCCACTGGCGCAAGCTTGGTGTTGCTATTGATTGAACGTGAGTCAAGCGGTTCGGTCAGTGCCTGTTTGTCAAAACGCACTTTGTTGTTTAGCGGCACATGAGCTGGCAATGCATCGGGTGCGTAGATCGCAGCCAAGTCGCTTGCGCGACTGTTTACCCATGCCTGTTTATACTGATCAAATAACTCTTGAAAGCGTTCGCGTTGTACGTGCAAATCTGCTGTTTCTTTCCAGACGACTGACTGGCTGAGTATGACGTGTGTTCGATTCAGATCCAGCCTTTGATGCAAGGCTTCAAGATAGTCATTGGCCATGGTCACGCAACCTTCACTCGAGTGTGGTGATCGGCTGCGGTTGTTACGAGGATTGCCATGCAACCATATCCCAGAACCTGTGCGTCCTAGTGCCCGGTCGAGTGCATTCGGGTAGTTCAACATCAACGCACCCGATCCATACAGTGGTGGTAATGACTCGTCGCTTCTGAACCCGTGTATGCGATAGACGCCCAGCGGCGATTTTAGATCGCCCTCCGCTGTTTTGCCGTAGCCACCTTCGCCACTGGAAATGTAATGTTGTTTTATTAGTTTTGGTTGCGACGTCTTGGTTTCAAACAAAAACAGGGTCGAGGCGCGCAGGTCGACCATGACAACATGATCAATGTGTTTGCCAACCTGAATAAGCTCGGCAGGCAGTCGTTGTGGTGAGCTGCTTGATTGCGCCGCAGAAAACGCGGGCTGAAGTAAGCGTGATCTTGCTTCTTGTAGTAGCTCAACCAGTTCATGCGAAAAGTTCACGTCACTTTGTAACAAGCTAGTAGACATACCCGATACGCTGTGCGCTTCGGCGAGTAAGAGTTGCCCCAGCGCGTAATCTGGAAAGTGATCAACCAATTGTTCGGCAAATTGGGTTGCCGAATGCCAGTCACCCGACACCATCGCTTGCAGTGTTTGCTGCGTTAGTGTGTCCAGGTGTAATGAATTTGGCGTGTTGGGTAGTTGGGTTTCGCCTGTTATTGTTTCGTCAGTCGATGTTGCGTTGTTGGCGCTTAACCAAGGGCTAAACTGCATTAAAAATAACGCAGCAACAATCGCCGCAACATAAGATGGCAACAGACGCAAGACTTTCGTGATTGTGACAATCATAGGGGGGACTCCCTATAAATTTTCCAACGGTTGTTTTGTAATCGCATCAACAGCAAGGTACGTTTTTCTATATTGTTCAGTTGGTAACTTAGCACGACCACGGCGTCTTGAGCAGTGAACGATATATCGCGCGCAACATTATTCCAGCTGATAGTTTGTGCGTCGTCGCTTTGTGCCGGTGGGTAACCGGGCGAGTAGTGTTCTAACCATTCCGAGGTTAATGACTCCCTGGCGGCTGTCCACCAGGCGTAAAGTTCGTAGTCGACTGTAGGTACCGTGTGCAGCGCGCTTTTCTGCGGTTGCTTATAGCTTTGGTTGGTAATGGCAGAGTCTTGTAGCCTGAATTGTGGCTGTGTTGTTTTCATTGTGGTTGCGCCCAACGCACTTTTGTATGCCATAGCCGCTTTGTACTGGTGTATGGCCCGCAGCTGCGACGTGGTCATATTGGTGCGGGCGTCACTGGCTATAGCGTGCTCGAAGTGGGCGATGGACTGATCCCATAGCTGTGCTTCGGCAGCAAGCACCCCCAGATTATGATGAACTTGAGGCAAGTGCTCGCAGTCTTGCTTTAATTGCTCAAACAACTGTTGGGTGTTTTTTTCGCCGTTAGTGTGTGCGGTGACAGCCGCGTCCAATCGGGTGGCACAGGTGTTTTGCATTAACGAGCCGTGTGACCAGGCTGGCATAATCAACACACCTATGAGGGTAATACTTAAAAAAAGCAGGCGCACTAGTGCATAAATTGGTTAAAGTCAGAAGGCGCAGTATAACGAAGCTGTTGCGCATCTAACAGAGAAAACCTGATGACATCAACGGAAAAGTCCACGCAACCGAATCAAGCGCATAATGCACTGGGCGACGAAACATTGGCGGTGCGTGCTGGCTTCGAGCGCAGCTCCCTTATGGAGCACGCCGAACCGATATTTGCTACGTCCAGTTTTGTTTTTAATAGTGCTGCTGAAGCGGCGGCTCGCTTCAGTGGTGATGAAGAGGGGTTGTTGTACGCCCGATTCACCAACCCAACCGTGCAGGTGTTTGAAAAAAGACTCGCAGCCATGGAGCAGGGTGAGGCTTGCATTGCAGCAGCTTCAGGCATGGCGGCCATTAATCTACTGTTCATGGGCACTATGCGTGCTGGCGACCACATCGTTTGTACGCGGACCATGTTTGGAAGCAGCGTTAACCAGATAAAAAATTTCCTGCCACGTTATGGCATCGAAGCAAGTTGGGCCAACAGTTTTGATCCGGCCGAATGGGCCAGCCTGATCACCGACAAAACTCGCTACCTGTACCTTGAAACTCCCACTAACCCGCTAACCGAAGTGGCTGATATCGAAGCCATGGCCGCAGTGGCCAAAAGCGCTGGTGTTAAATTGGTGGTAGACAATTGCTTTTGTACTTCAGCATTGCTAAAACCGTTGACGCTCGGCGCCGATGTCGTTATCCATTCGGCAACCAAGTACCTGGATGGGCAAGGTCGTTGTGTCGGTGGTGCGGTGGTTGGTTCGGCTGAACTCATTGAAGAGTTGACGTCGTACATGCGCAGCATCGGACCTTGCATGAGTCCGTTTAATGCCTGGGTTTTTTTAAAGGGTCTGGAGACGCTTTCGCTGCGGATGCAGCAGCATTCGCGCAATGCAATGGTGCTGGCTAAATGGCTGGAATCACACCTCGCTGTACAAAAAGTACATTATCCGGGGTTGGAGTCCCACCCTCAGTACGACCTGGCTGCCAAACAAATGCAAGCAGCGGGTGGGATTTTATCGTTTGATTTAAAAGGCGGTAAAGAGGCGGCCTGGCGGACCATCGACAATACGAAACTGTGTTCGGTTACGGGCAACCTGGGCGACTCACGCACCACCATCACACACAATGCCAGCACCACTCACGCAAGAATTTCTGCACAAGATCGTGCAGCTTCGGGTGTCACACCCGGGCTCATCCGTTTGTCCGTTGGGCTTGAAACAGTGGAAGATATTCAGCGCGACCTTGAACAAGCTATGTCGGCAATTTAGTCAATACTATTGAGTCAAGACAAGTGCAATTCAGACCGACATCAACTTAAGATGGCCGGTCTGATGTGCAGGTTGACTGGTAAGGCTCACTTCACTCACTTCACTTCAACTTGGGCTTTGGCACGCAGTTCTTCTACGTGCGCAGCCAACGCGTTGCGCAGTAGTGTGGTTTCGATACCTGCTTTTACAGCCGATGAGTAATCGGGTTTCGCACCTTCTCTGGTATCTACCAGTTTTATAACATGCCAACCGAAATCCGTTTTTACAGGCTCCGACGAGCTTTCGCCCTTTTTCATCTTGCTAATAGCGGCGGAGAATTCGGGCACCATACTATTGGGATCAAACCAACCCAAGTCGCCACCGTTTGCGCCGGTAGGGCCAGTTGAACGCGTTTTGGCAACGGCGGCAAAGTCTGCTCCGTCGGCAAGTTGTTCAATAATTTCTTTGGCGTCGGCTTCAGTTTCCACCAGGATGTGACTGGCCTTGAATTCATTAACGGCGTCCAGTGCAGCGATTTGTTTTTCGTATTCGGCTCTGATCTCTGGCTCACCGATCTTTAAGCCACCGCTAAATGCTGCCAGATAAGCGTTAGCCATGGTTTGTGTGTATTGCAGCTCAAGTGCGGTTGCAACTTCTGATTCTTTGTCCAGGTTTTGCGCTTCGGCTGCTTGAGTCAAGATTTCAAGGTTGATTAGCTCGTCAAGAATTTGCTGCTTGTTGGCGTTTTGTCCTTGCGCCGAAATTTGTTCCGCCACGCGGTCAGCTGCCATCTGCGAAATGGGTCTGCCGTTGACAGTGGCCGCAATCTCACCCTGTGCAGCGCCCAGTTCCATCTTGTCTTTTTCTTTGGAATGCTTAGCATCGGCCAATGCGCTCGTGCTGATTAGCGCTGCTGAAATGGCTATCGCCGGGAGTGCTTTTCTTAGCTTCATCATCGTTCCGTAAAATTGTCCCAAAGTCAGGGATATGAAATAAAATGCTGTTAATAGGTCAGATATGCAAACAATGCACCGTTAGCACGTACAATCAGACCAACAACGTCGTTTTCACTGCATATGAGCCAGTTTTTCGAGATTCACCCGGACAATCCGCAAATGCGGTTAATTAAACAGGCAGTGGGCATCATTCAACAAGGCGGTGTCATTGTCTACCCAACTGATTCTTGTTACGCGTTGGGTTGTCATTTAGGCGACAAAAACGCCATGGAGCGTATTGCGCGAATTCGGCGCACTGGCCCAAAACATAATTTCACGCTGGTTTGTCGAGATTTGTCCGACATTTCGCTTTACTCACGGGTCGATAACACGACTTACAGGATGCTCAAGTCGCTGACGCCTGGTCCTTACACTTTCATTCTCAAAGCAACGAATGAAGTGCCACGACGATTGCAGAATCCCAAGCGTAAAACCATTGGCCTGCGCGTGCCGGACAACGCCATTTGCCAAAGCTTGCTGGGTGAACTGGGCGAGCCGATGATGAGCAGCACCCTGATCATGCCCGATAAAGAGCTGCCCGAAACTGACGCTGAAGATATCAGGGAATTATTAGAAAAACATGTCGATCTGGTTATTGATGGTGGCAACTGTGGGTTTCAACCCACGTCGGTCATTGTGTTTGGCGAAAACGGTGAAATCGAAGTCAGCCGGGAAGGCCGTGGAGCACTGGATTTTCTCAGTTAAGCGTTTTCTTAATCAAACAAGCGAGTCTGTGGGCGGGTTTCCGTTGGGGTGGTTAAAATCGGTGCAATAGATTGCCATCTAATGCGCAGTTTTAGCTCAATTTCCTAGACTACACATTAATTAGCACTTCTATCTTTTTGGTTTGACGCGCATCGCGCTATACTAGTAAAAACCAAGCTAACGACCGTCAATGCAAGTTACGCCGCCTTCAGCTGCCGAGTCAGAACCGGCCCTGCCGCCATCCGCTCCAATCGCTTTGGTTGAGGGTGAGCCGGTCGTTGAGCTGCCTCAAGATCTGTACATTCCACCCGATGCGCTGGAGATTTTTCTCGACACCTTCGAGGGCCCGCTCGATCTTCTGCTGTACCTCATAAAAAAGCAGAATCTGGACATTCTTGACATCCCAATTGCTGATATCACCGAGCAATACATGAAGTACATTGGGCTAATGGAAACCATGCGTTTCGAATTGGCGGCTGAGTACCTGCTAATGGCAGCCATGTTGGCAGAAATAAAATCTCGCATGTTGCTGCCCAGGGTGGATGAGGACAACGATGACGAAGACGACCCCAGGGCCGAATTAATTCGTCGCCTGCAAGAGTACGAGCGTATCAAGGAAGGCGCGGAAAGCCTGGATATACTGCCGCGAATGCTGCGAGAGAATTTTCCATTGGGTGTGGTGCCGCCAGTAATAGAGCGTGAAACACCTGAGCCAGATATAACCCTGCAAGAGCTGTTATTGGCTTTCCGGGATGTGGCCGAACGTGCGAAACTGGCAGAGCACCACAATGTGAATCGCGAACTGTTATCCGTCAGGGCGAGAATGACCGCTTTGTTGTCGACGCTTCGACTTGGTGAGTTCTGCGAATTCTCTACGTTGTTCAACCCTGAAGAAGGTCGGCTTGGCGTAGTGGTCACATTTTTGGCGATGCTCGAGCTGTGTAAGGAAGGTTTGATAAACATCGTTCAATCAGAACCGTTTGCACCAATATATTTAAAGCCCAAAGAAGGTGATACTGAATCATCGCCAGTCGATAACATTGGTGTTGCCGACGACAAATCCGTATCAGAGTGAAAGCTATGGATGACAAAAAGCTAAAAAACATTCTCGAAGCCGGTTTGCTGGTTGCTGGTCGTACCTTGAGTATTGCTCAGCTTGAAGCACTGTTTCAGCACGATGAAGAAAAGCCCGAACGAAAACAGATTCGTGAAGCGCTTGAAGCGTTAAAGGCTGATTACGAAGGACGCGGCATAGAACTGGTTGAAGTAGCCAGTGGCTTTCGATTGCAATCACACTCGTCGGTTTCCGATTGGGTTGCCAACCTGTTTCAGGAAAAACCGCCGCGCTACTCACGTGCTTTATTAGAAACTCTGGTGCTTATCGCTTACCGACAACCCATTACTCGAGCCGAAATCGAAGACGTTCGCGGCGTTGCCGTCAGTTCAAATATTATAAAAACCCTGCAGGAACGTCGGTGGGTCAAAGTATTGGGGCATAAAGAAGTACCCGGCCGTCCTGCGTTGCTTGGCACCAGTAAGGAATTCCTTGATTACTTCAATTTGAAAAAACTTGATGACTTACCCGCTTTGGCAGACATCAAAGACCTTGATCAGTTTGATGAGCTCTTGGCTGAAGAAGCCGGTAATGTAGATGAAAGTGAAGTTGAACTAGACGGCGATGAAAACTCGAATAGTGCCGGTGATGCCAACACTGAGGCAAGCGGCACTAATACGGGCGTTGCGGCATCAGATTCAGACAATGCAGATGCCGGTGTAAACGGGTCAGGAGGCGAAGGTCTGCTAATCAATGGTTCGGGTCTTACGTCTGGCGCTTTACTTGCCAACGTGGATACCGCCAAAGATATTGATGCTGGTGATAACGCCACCAACGGATTAGCTGAAGATGAAGCATCAGCAGACTCATCAGCGCCAGAAGGGAATGGTAAGGCAAGCGACAGTGATGAATCTTCCGATGATGCGGCCTCAGCCAGTGCGGACGTAGATGCCGATCAATTAAACGGCGACGAAGGCAAAGACGCCGACAGTGGTGATTCTCAAAGCAGCCCTTCTGAGGGCAATGATTTTAAGGGCAGCGATTCTGAAGGCAGTGATTCTGAAGGCAGTGATGCTAACCTTCAAGCTGACGAGAACACTGATATTGATGACGCTGATGAGGCCTTGTCACAACCGGAGCGTGACTTAATGCAGGTCATCGCTAATTTTTCGCAGGAACATCAGGAAGAAGTCGACGCACGCGATGAAATGGAAGATCGCATCTTGTCGAAAAATGCTGACGACGATACGCCGGATGTCAGTGATTTGTCTCAACGCATTAGCGACGATGGTTCAGGTGACATGCCTGAGCCTGGAGACACACTGCATTGAATAGCTAGACGGGATCACGCAACGCGAAGGATCGCGGACAATCATTCATTGGATACCGCAGTTGCCGAAGCACCGGTAACGGCAGCAACCCAGCGCCATGTTGTTAGCGCGTCAGACAAGCTGGTGTCTGCCATCGTTGCAGAGTCGAAACTTTCCGAGTCAATACTTTCCGAGTCAAAGCACAGCGAGTCAATTCGTGCAGAGTCTGTGCGGACCGAGTCGACACGCGTAGATTTCAATGCTGAGTTAAAACCAAGCGAATCTGGCGCTGCCTCAGTGACCAACCATGGAAGCCAAGGTGAGTCGGCCGAAGCGAGTTTTTCTGCCGAAGGGCAGTCGCTAACTCACGACTTAGGATCGTCAGATCAAATGCATGAGGAGACGTCAGCCGAAACCGATGCTGACGCCACCGCTAATGTGGACGTTGATCTTGGTGTATCGCAGTCTGGCGTAAGTGCAAACTTGCAGAACATGCAAGAACAGGCTTCAGAATCTGAAAAATCAAACAGCAGAACAACACCCACAGTCAATTTAATTGATATCCATTTGGTGGATATAGGTGCTGACTCTATTGAGTCTGATTCGCACAGGAAATTGAGTTCTACTGCGCAGCCTGAGTTAGCGAGTGAACACGTGGACAGTGCTGGGGCAAATAGTGAACACGTGGACGGTGCTCGGGCAGATAGTGAACACATGGACAGTGCGCAAGCAGATCGCGAGCGTGCTGAAGCTCAGCGTGGACAAACAGTTGCCGGTGAGTCTGATGTTGCAATTAATCGGGCAAGTAAGCCCAAAACATTGTCAACGGGCCGCAGTAAAACCAAAGTGCCGCCTCGCCCCGAGCAAACTGCGTTAAGCGGTCAGGCGTTTAAGCAAATTCTGGTATCGAAGCAATCAAAGAAAGATGCGCCTTTATATGTCGAAAATTTTACGCCGCAGGATTTAAAAAATCCTCAGCCATTGGTGTTAAAAAATTCGACGGCGGCACGTAAAGCTGGCAAGGCTGAGTCCGCGGATAATATAGATGCGGCTAAAGACACGCTGAACAAATCGTCTTCCTCACAATCAACCGACGATCAAAATGTTGTCGTTATTTCAGCGCCCGAACTGGAAGAAATAACAGAAGAGCAGCAACAGAAAGCGGCTGCCCGTAAGGCCGAAGAAGCCCGTAAGGCCGAAGAAGCCCGCAAGGCCGAAGAAGCCCGCAAGGCCGAAGAAGCTCGCAAGGCCGAAGAAGCCCGTAAGGCCGAAGAAGCACGTAAAGCCGAAGAAGCACGTAAAGCCGAAGAAGCTCGCAAAGCTGAGGAAGCTCGCAAAGCTGAGGAAGCCCGCCGAATAGAGAGCGATAAGAAAATAGCCGAAGCTCTGAAGCTTGAAGAAGCACGAAAAGTTGCTCAAATACGTCAGGAGGCCGAGGCCAGAAAGGTTGAACTTGCCCGGCAAGCGGACTCAGAGCGAAGAGCGCAAGCGCAAAAAGCAGAGGCGGCTCGCGCTGAAAAAGAAGCGCTGAAAGCCAAAGAAGCGGGTGCTGCCATTGAAGCAAGAAGGGTCAAGTCAATCGATATGGCACATGCTGAAGCCGCACTAAAAGCAGAGAATGCGGTGTCGGCAGAGGCCAGTCAAAGAATGGAATCTGATGCCGATGCCGCTAAACTTGACGCGGCATTGATCGAAGCGTTTGCCAACATGGACCAAACAACTGATCTTGAGTCGATGGAATTACTGGAGCAATCAATTCGTATTGAAGAACTGGCAGAGTTTACCGGTAATCTTGACACTGAATTATTGGCCGACCAGACACTTGATTCAACGCTAAGCATCGACCCCGCACAGCACTCACAGGCTTCAAGATCAGATTCCCGGTTTAATGCAGAGTCAGGCGAATCATTAAAGCGCTCATCAGATTCGCAATCAGGTTCGCGATTAAGTGATCCGGCAAATAGCGGCGCAGCAGACAAGCAAGCAGCAAATCAAGAAGCAGCAAATCAACAGTCGAACCAGGTAATAGCGACGGTTAGACCCGACTTTGACACCCGTCTAAACGAATTGGTTGCGTCAAAACCATCAAATCAAATGACCATGGTAGAACTGTATTCATCCCCTGAATCTGAAATGGATGACACGCTAGACATAGGCGTGTTCGGTGGTCTGCCTAATAATGTTGTGTCGCAGCCTCAAGGACGCTTCCTACGATTGTGGGCTGCTGCTCGCAACACCGCGAAAAAACTCATTGACTTACCAAAGTCGTGGTTCAAAAAGGGCTGGCTGAAAAAGCGCAAGTAACGAGCTTTCGGCAATATGGTAGCCTCATCCATAAGTACATCCAGGACCATTTCATGAAATTCATGGTGAGTGTTTTGTTCACTATATTGGGTATAACAACAGCTGCCGCTCAATCATCAGACGCACAATCATCAGCTGATCAAACATCAGCGCCTGTCGTTACACTCAATGGTGAAATCATTGCAAATGAGATGTTCTCTCACGGTGAGTTGTTCTTGCTTGAACCTCATAAGCGATGCTCACCCCTAAGCGATGCACTGCTTCGTGAACGGGTAGTGGAAACCATGCTGTTGGAAAGTTGGCTGTTTGACCACTTCACTGCAAATAACGCCAAGTCTGATCTTGAAGCAATTGCGTTCAACAAAAACACTTTAGCTGATTTAACCCAGTATTTAGCAAACGAAAACCCACAGGGTGAAGAACGTGACAACATACTTTTTCAAATTGCGCTCTATAACTTTTCCACCGATTTCTACGACATTAAAGAAGAGATTAAACTATCTTCTGCCGAGTATGAAGTAGAAAACCAACGCTTAATAGACAGTGCTCACCCACTGGTTAATACCACTGTGGGCTTTAAGGTAAGAGGTATCGAAGTATTTTCACTGGAACATTCGAAAAAAGTGGCGCAGATGTTCAGGGCGGGCGCGAATATCGAAGAAGTTCGTGAACAATACATGCCAAACGTAAATCCTATTAGGGATGGCCAACGCTGGATTCCCGCAATGCCGAAAGACGTTGACCCGGTACCCGATTACAACGGTAAATACTGGCGCGATCACTACCCACAATGGAATGCTGACATGCAAGTAGGACAAGTTGTTGGTCCGCATATTCGGTGGACTGACTCGAAAATGACGGGCAATGGTACGCTGACTTACGCATACTTTGTTGTTGTTGATCGGCAGGAAACCGAAAACCACACAAACGTAAACGCCGAGCGCCGAATCGATAAGAAAACCGGAAAAATTAAGCCGTTTAACATTAACGAATTAGTAAAAAAGAAACCGGAAAGCGACAATCGAAAGCCTGGTGATGGGCTCACCACCATCTCAGAGCAAAGAAGTTTTAAAAACAGTTGGAAGATGAGGCTGTTTGAAAAAAATAAATTTGACGCATTAAAAAGCAGCTTGCGTGAAAGTGCAGAAGTGCTGGTTAACGGTGTAACTGTATCGGGCGATGTTGAGTTCGCCGGTTGTGAAGGCACCACCCCAGCCAGTGCAGCTTACTTAGAAGCATCGAAACCACACTAAATGCCGGGTTGGATCACTTGTATGTCGCTAGCGTGATAGTTGCTAAAACTCCCGGAAGCCGACTATATTGGCTCGGTTTAATCTATTGTCTGCAACCGGTTGCAAAAATGGCTTGCAACGCGGAACAGCACCTCGCATAATCTTGCTTCCCAAAAAGCCACAGCAAAGAGGTGTGCTTTGCTCAAAGCAGCCATTAATCACATGACAATGTGTGCGTCGCCATACACAGCATTACTGGCAACTGCGAAAGCAACAGCGTGTGTTGGCGTGGAGATCAGAAATGATCTTGATAGCGAGCTGTTCGATGGACAAGATTATCAAAAGGCAGGGCGCGAAGCCAGAGACCAAGGTATCAGGTTGCTTGCATTGGCTGAAGTGTCGGCTTTTAACGATTTGTCCAACAGAGCCTGGCAGGATGTTCAGGCTCTGGCGAGCACAGCTCAAGCATGTGGTGCAGAAGCCATTAGCCTGATTCCACGTAATGATGGCAAAGGCTGTGAGCGTGAAGAGCGATTGCAAAACCTGAAGTCAACACTGCTTAAATTCGCGCCGTTGTTAAGGCAGCATAATTTGCTTGGGTATATTGAGCCATTAGGCTTTGAAAGCGCGTCACTTCGATACAAAGCTGAGGTGGTCAGTGTGTTGACAGAACTGCAACTAACCCGTGAATTCAAATTAGTGCATGACACGTTTCATCACCATTTATCAGGTGAAGATGAATTGTTCCCTGAACATACGGGCATAGTTCATGTGTCCGGGGTGATCGATAAGCAGCTGCAGTCATCGCAGATGCTTGATGAGCATAGAGTGTTGGTTGATGATCAAGATCAATTAAAAAACATCGAACAATTGACACAGTTAAGTCAACGTGGATACGACGGTCCGGTTTCAATTGAAGCATTTGCACCCGAGGTGCATCAAATAGACAGTCCGAAGCATTCGTTATTAACGTGTTTTAAATACATTGAATCGACTGTAACGAGCTAATTTGCTTCTTCGGGGTTTATGGTTCTGTTGTTAAAATTGGCTTTAATGTGCCGCGTTCAACAATGTGGCAGGCAAACAGCCGAGCCTCTACGGCTCGGGGCTTTTCGTACAGCAGCGATGTGATCAAGTCGACTGAAGATGTTATAATCTCTTTGATGGGTTGGCGAATAGTAGTGAGATTAATCAGCTGCCAGCCAGCCATTTCCATGTCATTAAGGCCAATCAAACCTATGTCGTCGGGTACCGACAAACCCGCTGACTGAATGGCCGACAGTGCGCCAATTGACAACACATCGTCACCGCAAAAGTAGGCCTGCGCAGGTGTCCCTTCCAGTAACTTTAGCATTGCGTTTCTGCCCGCTTCAAACGCGTATGTTTTTGCAAAGCTGTGGGATACGTTAATTTGGGTGTGTGTCGAAAGCGCATCGAGGAAACCAGAGAGCCTGTCCTGAGTTGATGTTGCCGAGGCAGGTCCGCCCAGGAATGCCACGTCGGTATAGCCTCGTTGCACCAATGTTTCAGCGGCTATTCGCCCACAATGGATGTTGTCTATACCCGCGATACACACTTCGGGTGATTGATTGGCGCGAGCGAACGAATGAACCACCGGCATACCCGCATTGTGGAAGGCTTCGGCAAAGCTGGGTGGTAGGGTGGAAGAGGCTACAATGACACCATCAACCGAGTACTGCTGCAACATGCGTAAGGTGCTGGCTGGGTTCTTCTCGTTTGATAGATTGACCAGCAATGGGCGCAAGCCGCGGTCTTGCAACGATCGCGTAAACAGATCAAAGACTTCGAGAAAAACGGGGTTGTGGAAGTTGTCTGAGACTAAGCCGATAAGCTTGGTTCTGCCGGTGGTCAGGCTTGAGGCAAGTGCGTTAGGTTGATAACCAAGCTCGCGTGCTACGGCTTTTACCTTCTCTCTGGTTTTTGCAGAAACAGAGGCACCATCCGTAAATGAGCGAGACACCGCAGAGCGAGACACACCGGCCTTTTCGGCAACCTCTTTTAGTGTTACGCCTTTACTCATTTTTACTCTGATTTTGTTCGTCGAGTGATCACTTTAGCCTGCCAGCGGACCTATTTGGAAATATTAATTGCAACCGGTTGCACAAAATCAGCGAATGTGTTTTCCTATGCCTACTCGGACATCCGAGCTTGCCACCTACGTGGCTGGGTTTTATTGGATACTAAAAAACGCAAGCACAATATTCTTGGAGATAAACGAATGAGAAATAAAATGCTAATAGCTGCGGGTTTCGCAGCGTTATTAACTGGCCCAGTGTCGGCAGAAACCATCGGTGTTTCTATTGCAAACTTTGACGACAATGGCCTGACTATCATGAGAAATGGCATGACGGCGCACCTTGAAACGCTGGAAGGTATTGAGTTGCAGATGGAAGATGCGCAGGAAGATGTTGCCAAGCAACTCGACCAAATCAATAACTTCATCGCCTCGGGTGTGGATGCCATCATCGTCAACGCAGTAGATACAGATGCAACTGAAGCCATGTCTAACGCTGCTCAGTCTGCGGGCATTCCCTTGGTTTATGTTAATCGCCAGCCTGGCAACATGGAAACACTTCCTGAGGGTCAAGCATTTGTAGCGTCTAACGAAATTGAATCAGGCACACTGGCAGCATTTCGTATGTGTCAGGATTTACGTGCGGCAGGTAAGTCTGGCGGGGCAACTGCCTACATGCTAATGGGCCGACTATCAAATCAGGCAGCGGTGCAGCGCTCTAAAGATTTCCATGACGTGATTGGCATGGATATGTGTAACTTTATTTCGCTTATCGATGAACAAACTGCAAACTGGTCTCGCGACGAAGCGCAAGACATGATGTCTAACTGGATTGCCTCTGGCGAGCCGTTTGATGCGGTTTTTGGTAACAACGATGAAATGGCTATCGGCGCCATTCAGGCGATGAAAGCTTCTGGCATCTCTATGGACGATGTTGTAGTGGGTGGTGTTGACGCAACGCCTGATGCACTGGCTTCCATGCAAGCTGGCGAGATGGATGTCACTGTATTCCAGGATTTAGCTGGTCAAGGTGCTGGTTCCATCGATACAGCGATCAAGCTTGCCAAAGGTGAGAAAGTGGATAAGACTGTTTTCATTCCATTCAAGCTTGTTACGCCAGAAAACGTTGAAGACTTCCTGTAAGTTGAAGGCAGTGTTGTATTAGAAAGTACGACAAAAATGGGCGCAACAATTGTTGCGCCTTTTTTTTGTATTTGCATGAAAATGTGTTAGCAAGATTGACTGAGGCAGGAGAGCGCCATTTATGGCTCAAACAACTGAAGGTACTGGCGGACTTCCGTTTGATAAGAAAAAGCGCAGCTGGCCTAACGAACTTAACATCTTAATTGCGCTGATTATCATCATCGGCATATTCGAGTTGTTGGGGCAAGTACTGCCCTACATGAACGATCAGAGTTTCCTGTTTGATACTCGCGATCGATTCGATTCCATATTCAATGAAGCGCGTTTGCGCATTATCATATTGCAGGTGTCTATCATCGGCATTATTGCGCTGGGCGTAACACAAGTTATTATTTCTGGTGGAATCGACTTATCTTCCGGCCCTTTGGTTGGCGCCACGGCCATGATAGTGATGTCGTTTGCGCAAACCGAGCTGGTCAACGGCGGGCCAAATCCTAAAGCTGTGTTTGGTGAATGGGCCTTCGATTTGCCTTTGCTCATACCCATCATAGTCGGACTGGCTTTTGGTGCGTTCATCGGTTTTATTAATGGCAGTCTTATCGCATTCACGCGAATCCCACCGTTTATAGCAACGCTTGGCATGTTTTTGATTTGCCGTGGTATTGCGCAAGCCTGGACACGCGGCAAGCCCGTTTCATTCCCAACCGAGAGCTATGCTGGCCTGGGGAGCGGCATGATGCCGGTGTATTGGTTTATAGGATTGGCCATATTATTTCATTTAATCTTGAAGTACACCGTGTACGGTAAACACACTTACGCCATTGGCTCCAACGAAGAAGCGGCACGTATGTCAGGCATTAATGTGCAACGGCATAAAGTGTTGATATACATGATTGCCTCAATGTTGGCCGCGTTCGCTGCCATCATTTTAAGTTCTAAAAATCTCACGGCTCAATCAGGCATGGGTATATTTTACGAGCTTTACGCAATTGCCATGGCGGTGATCGGTGGTGTTAGTCTAACCGGTGGTCGTGGATCGATTGTTGGTACCGTTCTGGGCGCTATGGTGTTTGGCGTTATTCAATCGGGCTTTACCTACATAAAGCTTGATGCCTATTACCAGCTTATGGCAATGGGTGCGATTATTATCAGCGCGGTGGTGCTTGATAAGGTGCGTCAAGAACGCACGTCGATGCGCAAATAGGAGCGGCGGCAATGAGCAATATTTCAGACCAGGTCATCCTTGAAACCAAGCGTTTAACCAAACACTACGGTGGTGTGCATGCACTAACCGATGCCGACTTTGTGCTCAGAAAAGGAGAGCATGTTGCCATCATGGGTGATAACGGTGCGGGTAAATCAACGTTCGTCCGGCAAATAACGGGTGTAGAGCAACGTACCAGCGGTACCATTATTTTTGATGGTAATGAAGTATCGTTTGCTGGCCCCATCCACGCTCGCGAAGCCGGTATCGAAACCGTGTTTCAAACCCTGGCTTTGGCCGACGATTTAGACGTGCCGGATAACCTGTTTTTGGGTCGCGAAAAAACCAAGCTTGACTGGCTCGGGCCTTTTCGTATTCTAGATTACAAAGCCATGCGTCAAGCCACCATAGAGGGCTTAGAGCGTACGGCAGTTAAAATTCCTAATATCCGCAACACGATTCAAAACATGTCCGGTGGTCAGCGACAGTGCGTTGCCATTGCCAGAACCGCTACGTTTGCATCAAAGCTCACCATTATGGACGAACCCACAGCAGCGCTTGGGGTTCAGGAAACAGAACAAGTTGAAAACATTATTCGTACCTTAAAAGAAGCGGGCGAGCCACTGATTTTAATCAGTCACAATATGCGGCAGGTGATGGATCTTGTTGATCGGATTGTTGTGTTTCGTCGTGGCCGCATCGTGGCTAACTTAAAGAAAGAGGAAACTGACGGGCAAGATGTAGTGGCTTACATCACGGGTGCAAAAACGGGTGCCGAATACGAAACAGCCTAAATATCAGGCTCGCTTCGTTTTACCAACTGAAAGTCATCTTCATCTTGGCCTATCTGCCAATACCCACTGGTGTATCGGCACCGACGATCCAACAGCTTTGTTTTCGCTAAGTACGTGCGTACTTCTCGCACACCACTGGATTCACCGGCCATCCACACACTGGGCGTGCCAGGTAACCATTCCAGCGACGTAACCGTTTCAGCGAGGATGCTACCACCGTCTTCAGGCTTGCTATTAAGTAGATAGGTGAGCTGCATAAGGTCCGGTTTTGCAAAGTCACGTTTGTCATTATCATCTTGTACTTCAATAACGATATGGCCCCGGGCATTATCAGGAAGATAACGAAGGTTAGCCTCTATTGCCGGAATAGCAGTCATGTCGCCAGCAATTAAAAACCAGTCTGCATCCTTGTTAACCAATTTTGGTTGACTGGGTCCGGCAATACCCACAAGGTCTCCCAGCTTAGCGTTCAGTGCAAACGCGGTTGCAGGGCCAGCATGGGAGTGCAGAGCAAAGTCTATGTCCAGCTCATTTGAATCTGCATCGTAATTGGCGACAGTGTAGGTTCGCTTTATAGGTTTGGTACCCGTGCCGTTGAGCGCTTCAATATAAGCAGCGTGATCGTGTTCAGCTTGGGGTAGCAGCAGCTTGATGTTTGCAGATGCCGCATCGGTTGGAAAACCCTTCATTGCCTCACCGCCAAAAGTCACTCTTAGCATGTTGGGACTGAGTTGGGTTTTGCGAATGACTTCACCCAGTCTGGGTGCTGAACGTTTTCTCTTAAACATCAGGTTCTAAACAACATCAGGTTCTGAACATGGGCGGTCTGGCATCGACCCAGGCTGCATCGCTGGCACCGGATTCAGCCACGGCTTTAACCGCTGCCATAGAGCGCAAGCCATCTTCTGCCCTTGGGTACAGATCGGCTGCGGGGTCAGTGGGTCGCTTTTCTTTGCTGGCGATAATCGCTTCACTTAAATCTTTATAAATATTCGCAAACGCCAGAGGCATACCTTCGGCATGACCGATAGTGACCCGCGTGGTGCGATCGGCTTCGGGAGACAAGTTAGCTTCGCCACGCTCTATAATTTGTAGCCGCTCGTTTAAAGGCATCCAGAACAATTGGTTTGGTTGTTCCTGCGTCCAGCGTAATCCACCTTTTTCTCCAAACACTTGAATGCCTAAACCGTGTTGACGACCTATAGCAACGGATGACGTCCACAATCTGCCAACCGTGCCACCGTCCATGCGAAAATTAACCATGGCATCGTCTTCGAGTTCGCGCGAATCAATGCACGACACAATGTCGGCTGAGAGTTTAGTGACTTCCTGACCGGTAATAAAAGAGGCCATGTGCATAGCGTGTATGCCGCAGTCAGCAAATTGTGCAGACACGCCTGCCTGAGCAGGATCGTAACGCCAGCGCACGCGTGGGTTGTCGGCATCGGCGGCATCGGCATGATGTCCGTGAGCGAACTCAGCGTTGACCAATCTTATTTTGCCAAGGTCGCCACGTTGTACCATGGCGCGCATGTGCCTGACTAATGAGTAGCCTGTATACCCATAGTTAACCGCGCAAATCGAACCGCTTGACTGGGCGGTTCTAACAATGTCTTCACCTTCTTCAACGGTCATGGTCATTGGTTTTTCACACAACACATGAAAGCCGGCTTCAAGGAAGGCTTTGGTTATTTCAAAATGGGTTGAGTTTGGTGTAGCGACGGTAACCAGGTCGATACGATCTTCGCGATCTCGTTCGCCCGCCAGCATTTCCTGCCAATTTCCATAGGCGCGATCACTGGCAAGGCCAAGTCGTTGCCCATAGGCGCGACCCTCGTCAGGCCGATGATCAAGTGCACCGGCGCAAAACTCGAATAAACTGTCCAGCCCGGAACCCAGTCGATGTGCCGGGCCAATTTGGCTGCCTTCGCCACCGCCAATCATGCCCCATTTTAATTTTGTCATTACTTGTATCTCAAAAGTCTTGTTAGCGTCAAAACCGCGAATCAGGAAAAACCGATCGACTGCAGGTACTCACGATTGATTTTTGCATCGCCGACCGGATCAGGGTCGAGTGTTGGGTCGCAATCCTGTTCGATGGTGCACCAGCCTTCGTAGTTAGCGTCAAGCAGCAATTGCCGCACGGCAGGGAAGTCCACTTCACCTTTATCAAGGTGACAAAAAATGCCTTGCCCGCAAGCGTCGTAAAAACCTGTGCGATTGGCAATGGCTTCAGCTTTTACTTTGGCATCGGTATTTTTAAAATGCACATAGGTGATTCTGTCCATGTGACGTTTCATGAACGCGACGGGGTCGAAACCTGCGTAAGTGCAATGACCCGTGTCAATACAGATTTTTAAAACCTCAGGGTCAACTTCAGCCAGGAGTTTTTCAACTTCAGGTTCAAAATCCATGAACCCGCCCGCATGAGGGTGTATCTCGGGGATCAGTCCGTACTCTTCGGCGCCCATTTTTGCAACGGTCACTATACGATCGCGGTACGCCTTCCATTGCGCGTCATCCATTTGCTCAGCTTCGCTGGCGCGTCCGGCGGTGGGTGCCCGGCGCGGGGAAATGGAGTCTATGAGCACAAAGTGTTTGGCACCATGCGCCACCAGCGCCTTGCAGGTTCGGGTAGCGCCATCGAGTACATCGTCCCATTGGTCGGCATCATGAAAAGGACGAAACACCACGCCGCCGATAAGCTCCAGTGAGTACTTATCCAGCGCTTCACCCAGCTGTGCCGGGTCCTCTGGCATGAAGCCCACAGGGCCGAGCTCAATGCCCTTGTAGCCAGCTTCGCTGCACTCTTTTAGTACGGTTTCCCAGCTTGGGTTTCGATCGTCGTCAGCAAACTCTACGCCCCATGAGCAAGGGGCGTTTCCGATTCTAATGCTCATGATTAATGCCTGTATGTCGTGTCTTTTGATCATCGAAAACGGTTCGATGATCAGGGTGGGCAGGATTGGGTTGCAAGCCAGCGTAATGCGCAATTTATCGGTTTGCAACCGGTTGCATTTATTGTATCCTCGTGGATATTCCATCGTCAATACGCTTGTGCGTAATCGACCCAACTTATCCCACGGTGATTGTATATGAGCTCCAGAGCACGCACCCAATCCATGACCACCGCCCAAGCCATTGTGCGATGGATGGCTAATCAATACATCGACATTGATGGACAGGAACAACGCGTGTTTGGCGGTGGTTTTGGTATCTTTGGCCACGGCAATGTTACTTGCCTTGGTGAGGCTCTGCACGAGCACAAAGACGTGTTGCCCCTTTATCGGGGGCAGAACGAGCAAAGCATGGGGTTTGCCGCAGCCGGGTACGCTAAATATCATTTGCGCCAGCGCATTATGTTTTGTACAGCCTCTGCCGGGCCCGGTACCTCTAATCTGTTAACGTCGGCTGCGCTGGCACACGCTAATCGACTGCCATTGTTCCTGCTGTGTGGTGACACGTTTTTAACGCGCTTACCCGATCCTGTTTTACAACAGATGGAAAATTTTAATAACCCGACAATGGGTGTTAACGATGCGTTCAAGCCCGTGAGCCGTTATTGGGATCGTATCTGTCACCCAGCGCAAATTATTCAATCACTTCCGCATGCGTTGGCGACCATGTTAGACCCGGCGGACTGTGGCCCGGCATTTATTGGATTACCTCAAGATGTTCAGGGTTGGGTTTACGACTACCCAGAGAAATTCTTTGAGAAAACGGTTCATCGCATCAGACGCATAGGCCCCGATGCGCATGAGTTGGCTCAGGCCGCAGCCTTATTAAAAACAGCCAAGCGTCCCATGATTATTGCTGGTGGTGGTGTTCAATATTCCCGTGCAGTTGATGAACTCACTATCTTTTCGCAACAAACACACATTCCCGTTGTTGAAACCATTGCCGGGCGTGCCAATTTGTTATCCACTCACGAACTTAATATTGGGCCCATTGGCGTTACAGGCTCCAACAGTGCCAATGCCATTGCAGAGCAGGCCGACGTTATTGTCGCAGTGGGAACGCGCCTGCAAGACTTTACTACTGGCTCGTGGACAGCCTTTGCTCAAGATGCGCAGTTTATATCACTCAATGTGGGCCGTTACGATGCCAGCAAGCATCGCTCGATGCCGGTGGTTGCCGATGCCAAGCTCTCTTTAAATGCCTTGCACGAGGCGCTTGCCGGCTACCAAGCACCTGATAGCTGGACCGCACTGGCACAGGATGAAAGAAAAAAATGGGACAGCTATGTTGCTCAGAATGTCGCTTATGGCAATCGCCCTAATTCCTACGCACAAGCCATTGGTGTTGTTAATGAGCGTTGCGATCCGGAAGATCGCGTAGTGGCAGCAGCCGGTGGATTGCCCGCTGAAGTCACCGCTAACTGGCGAACCCTGAGCATCGGCTCGGTAGATGTTGAGTTTGGGTTTTCGTGTATGGGTTACGAAATCGCCGGTGGCTGGGGTGCGCGGATTGCGCAAAGCGAACAACAAGCCAACAAAGACACCATTGTGTTTACCGGTGATGGCTCCTACCTGATGTTGAACTCTGATATTTATTCATCGGTGTTAACGCAAAAGAAATTAATCATTGTGGTGCTTGATAATGGCGGGTTTGCGGTAATTAACAAGCTGCAGAACAACACGGGTAATGAGAGCTTCAATAATTTGATCAAGGACACGCCAACGGTGGCCGTCGAGCCGTTTGCAGTTGACTTTGAAGCGCACGCTAAAGCCATGGGGGCGCATGCAATCACTGTTGCCAACCCCGATGAGCTGGGGCAGGCGTTTGATAATGCAAAAAAAGCCGACAAAACTACCGTGATCGTGATGCAGGTTGACGCATACGAGGGTTGGACTAACGAAGGCCATACCTGGTGGGAAGTTGGTACACCGCATACATCGACTAACCAGAAAATTGTCGATGCCCATAAAGATTGGGAATCCAGTCGCTCCAAGCAACGTCGAGGCGTATAGTCCCGATGACCATACAAGAGCAATTATCGGGTAATCACTTTGTCGTCATCGGCCGAGCCGGTATGGATTTCTACCCAGACCCGCCGGGCACAAAAACGGCTGATGCCGTCAATTTCTTTTCATGTTTGGGTGGTTCTTCAGCCAACATCTGTGTGGCCATTAATAAGCTTGGAGGAAAAACATCACTGGTTACGTGTGTGTCAGACGATGCTATTGGTCAATTTTGTCTGAATCAACTTGATCACTATGGCATTGAGCGAGCACATGTTCGTCGTGTTGGTGGTGAGTTTCGAAACTCCTTAGCCGTCGTGGAGTCGCGCATAGAAGATCATCAGTCTGTGATTTATCGAAATGGCGCAGCTGATTTTCAAATGAACAATGATGATGTTGACGCCGTGGATTATAAAAAATTCAGCGCCATCATTACCACGGGTACGGTGCTGGCGGCCGAACCATCAAGAACGGCTGCATTTCGTGCATTTGATTTAGCCAAAGAGGCAGGATTGCCATTGATTTTCGACTTGGACTACCGACCCTACAGCTGGGTATCAGCAGACGATGCCGCGCAAACATATTCTCGGGCTGGTGCCGCGTGTGACGTTATCATCGGCAACGATGTTGAGTTCGGCTTTATGGCAGGCGATTACGACAAAGGCTTGACTAAAGCACGCGAACTGGCACGCACCAGCGCCAGCGTGGTTGTTTATAAAAGAGGTGAGCTGGGTTCTATTACCATCACGCCAACAGAAGAATTTTCTACTGGTATCTTCAAAGCCAATGCCTTAAAGCCAACTGGTGCAGGCGATAGTTTCATGGGTGGCTTTATTGCCGGTATGGCTCAAGGGCGCACGCTGCAAGAATCGGTAGAGCGAGGGTCTGCTTGCGCATCCATTGTGGTTGCAAACGTCGGTTGTGCTCCTGCCATGCCCACCGTGGCAGAACTTGACGCCTTTATTGCAGCACATCCTGGTGTTACCACACCAGATTAATTTTACAGTTAACTCATTGTATAAAAGGAACTAATCCGTGCACATTGCTCCGTACGACAATAAAAATCAGGCCATCGTTGATATCGACAACGCAACCGTGCCGCTTAACTACTTTAATATCGTTAAGCTTGAAAAATCCCAGGCGTTCGAATATCAAGTGCCGGGCTACGAGACCTGTATTGTGCCTGCTACGGGAACGGTCGATATTGAAGTCGAGGGCGTGGCATTTAATGCATTAGGAAATCGTGGTGAAGATGTGTGGGACGGTGAGCCCGAAGGCGTCTATGTGCCAGTGGGTGCCAAGGTCACTATGGTATGTCAGTCAGACAACGCTGAAGTGTTTGTTGCCGGGGCTAAATATGACAAAGTGTTAGAGCCTTTTGATGTTCGTGCTGATGGTCTCGACTTGGTGCAGTACGGCTCTGACGACACCAAAACGCACCGTAAAATTAAACACATATTAGGACAGAAGCAACACGATAAAGTGGGGCGTCTGCTGGTCAGCGAGTTGTTTACTGTTGGCCAGGGCGGTTGGTCTGGTTTTCCATCACACAAACACGATACTAATCGATTGCCAGATGAAACCCGTCACGATGAAACCTATAACTTCAGGTTCAAGCCCAATCATGGTTCGGGTGTGCAGATGCTGCAGCGAGTCGATAACGAACCGGGTGACGCTTACCACATAGTGGATGGTTCTACTATTTGCCTGGATAATGGCTACCACCCATGCGCAGTATTGCCTGGCTACGAAATGTATTACTTCACTATTCTGGGAGGATTAACGCAACGTTCCCTGGTGCAGTATTTTCAACCGACACATGCGTATCAAATTGAAACCATTCCTGGCATCAAAGACATGATTGCCAAGTTCAAATGACCATCGCAACACTATCAGAAGTATTGCAGCCCGCTTTAAAAAATAGTCACGCCGTTGCTGGCCTGGTTTGTTTAGGGTGGGAGGATATGTGTGCTTATGTTGCGGCTGCCGAGGCTGAGCAGTGCCCCGTTATCCTACAGGCAGGCCCGGGGTGTCGCGAGCACACTCCATTACCCATACTGGGCACCATGTTCAGGTACCTGGCAGAGCAGGCCAGTGTGCCGGTTGTGGCACACCTTGATCACGGCTATTCGATCGAAGACTGCAAGATCGCCATAGATTCGGGTTTTAGCTCAGTCATGTTTGATGGTTCCAGAAAGCCATTACAGCAAAACGTCGATGAAACCGCCGAGATCGTCGCGCTTGCCCATGCTGCGGGAGTGTCGTGCGAAGGTGAAATCGGTTTTGTTGGCTACGATGGTGGAGAAGCATCCAATGGCACAGACCCCATTGAGGCAAAACAATTTGCAACGCAGACTGGCGTTGATGCCATGGCTATCTCAGTCGGCAATGTACACCTGCAACAAAATGACGGCAGTGGTTTGGATGTTGAGCGCATACGCGCAATTGAGGCGTTGACATCTGTGCCTTTGGTTATTCATGGCGGTTCAGGCGTACCCACGGCACAAAGAACCATGCTGGCAAAAGAGTCTAATGTGTGTAAGTTTAATATCGGTACAGAGCTGCGGATGGCGTTTGGTCATGCATTACGAACTTCGGTTAACAGCGACACTGAACGATTTGATCGTAATGTCATTTTAAAAGACACTATCGAGCCATTGACTCAATGCACGCAAATCGTACTCAAAGCGTTTGGTGGTAAGCTAAACTAGATTCAGTGCTCCTAAAGCAAGTCGGGCTGATCCCTTAATCAGCCTGAGCAGTGCTGTTGTCAGTATCGATCTGGTTCGACAACACATAACATCCGATACGTTTGTCCCACGCATCATGTACCGGCTCCTCCGTGAGCTTGGTGGCACATACTCTCTGCTCAGAACTGTCCTTCGCGACTATCGTTTGCGACTAATTACATTCGTGGATATGAAAACTAACTTACGTGTTGGCTGTTCGGCACTGTCTAGCGATATCCATACCGTATTGGCGTTCCCAGCGGCTGTAGGCCCCCGGCAGCGCTTGCTCTAGTCCTGTCAATGATTCACTTGTAAGGCATTGGAGGCTCACAAAGCAGTTTCGGCCCGGTGAGTAACATATAGACGCATCAATAACTTCAGAAATACTGCCCGACGCCGCTCGAAAGACATGGCGGGTTTGATTGAGCCGTAATTTTTGCCTAAGCGTTTGCAGAAAATCAGTTTGAGGCCTGGCTGATTCGGCAGATTATCTATCCGACACACAGTGTTGGGGGTTATCAATCCTGTTCGTCCGTCAGTGATAACACCAGCCAAGAAGTGTGACTTTTACATAAAAACTTGAGTCCAGTATGAAATTCATTGTTAAGTACAAACTTGTGAATCAGCGCGTGGAATCGTTTGGTCGTCAGCTAAACGTTAAAGAAGCCAGACAAAGGAAAAGCTCCCTTATAAAATCTAAACGGTTTTTGCTTGCTCTGCTGCTTACGATGGCTCACAGTTCAGCAGCCATTGCCGGTAAGGACAATGACGGTGTACCGGATGAGATAGACCTGGACAGTGATAATGACGGTGTGCCCGATAGCTTTGAAATTCAGGGTGGTATGCCGGTATTTTTCACAGCTGCTGGAACAACGACCAACACCGATGAAAATTCGTACTCGACGTCGAATGCAGAAATTGGCACGTTTGTCTTGGATGCGTCCAGCAGTTACATGCAATTGAATGGCAATAACACTGCCAAACAACCCATTGCATTGGTGACTTATCCAAATGCTTTGCATTATCTGGAAGGCTCGGCCGCAACTTTTTTTCCACCCGGATACAACACGGCCAATTTCACTATCGATGATGCTTATCCCGATTTTGCAGGCAATAAAGTCTTATTCACCTCCTCAAACGTAGTGGGTGATTATCCCGCTACCAGAACCGATCCAGACAATGGCTTAGATTATATTGCCAACACAGACAGCCCCGAAATACTGAGTTTTGAGGCAGATGTGCTTCACCTGGAATTCACCACGACTTTTACCGTTGACGATGCAGCGCAATACGGTGATTTCTTCCTTGAGCATCGCGAATATGCCGACGCCGGGTTAATAGAAATTTATGTTAACGGAACATTGGTTACCGATGTTACTCAGCCGGGTAGCAGCACCAATGTGGCATGGTATATCGATCCGACTGCGATCATAAAAACTCCGTTGGATAGAAGCGTTCTGCAAACTGGTGTTAACACAGTTCGATTTGTACTCGAAGATTCTGGTGTCATTGGTGCAGTAGGTTTTGCTGCTTACGGGCGATTTGGAGCAACACTGACCGACACTGATGGTGATGGCGTTCTCGATATCTGTGATCTGGATTCCGACAACGACGGCATACCCGACATTATTGAAGCAGGCGGTGTTGATGCGGATGGCGATGGTCTGGTCGATGGCTTTATTGATAACAATAATGATGGGCTGGATGACAATTTGGCCGCAACGCCGCTACCAGCTGCCGATACAGATGGCGATGGCGTACCGGATATTCACGATCTTGACAGTGACAATGATGGTATCCCCGATAGCTTAGAGCTGGCCGTTGATTCTGATGGCGATGGTACACCTGATTACCTGGATAACGATTCCGACGGTGACGGCATCCCTGATGCTGTCGAAGCAGGTGCAGCACCTGCCACGCCAGTCGATACAGACGGTGATGGCATCCTCGATTATCTTGATCAGGATTCCGATGGTGATGGCATTAATGATTCAATCGAGCATGCACCAGACACAGACGGTGATGGCATACCAGACTATCAAGACACCGACGCTGACGGCGATGGCATTGACGACAGTGTAGAAGGCAACGTTGATAGTGATGGTGATGGTGTTGCTGATTTTTTAGAAGTTGATTCTGATAATGACGGCATCCCTGATAGCCTTGAAGGTACGGGTGATACCGACAGTGATGGTGTGCCGGACTTCCAGGATGCGGACTCAGACGGTGACGGCATTCCTGATTCAGTCGAAGGTAATGTTGACACCGACGCCGACGGCACACCTGATTACCTTGATCAGGATTCCGACGGCGATGGTATCCCTGACAGCCTGGAACAAGCGGGTGATTCAGATGGCGATGGCGTGCCTGATTACCTCGATGACGACTCAGATGGTGATGGTATCCCTGATAGCTTAGAGCTGGCCGGTGATGCTGACGGTGATGGCGTACCTGACTACCTTGATAACGATTCAGACGGTGATGGCATCCCTGATTCTGTCGAAGCGGGTGCAGCACCTGCCACGCCAGTCGATACAGACGGCGATGGCATTCTTGATTACTTGGATCAGGATTCTGATGGTGATGGCATTAATGATTCAATCGAGCAAGCACCAGACACAGACGGTGATGGTATTGCTGATTACCAAGACACCGATGCTGACGGCGACGGTATTGATGACAGCGTGGAAGGTAACGTCGATAGCGATGGCGATGGTGTTGCTGACTTTTTAGAAGTTGATTCTGATAACGATGGTATCCCTGATGGCCTTGAAGGCACAGGAGATACTGATGGCGATGGTGTCCCGGATTACCTGGATACCGATTCAGACGGCGATGGCATCAGTGACGCGATAGAAGCTGGTGCTAACCCTGGCATGCCAGTTGACACTGACGCCGACGGCACACCTGATTACCTTGATCAGGATTCCGATAGCGATGGTATCCCTGACAGCCTGGAACAGGCGGGTGATTCCGATGGCGATGGCGTGCCTGATTACCTCGATACCGACTCCGACGGTGACGGTATCCCTGATAGCTTAGAGCTGGCCGGTGATGCTGATGGTGATGGCGTACCTGACTACCTTGATAACGATTCAGACGGTGATGGCATCCCTGATTCTGTTGAAGCAGGCGCAGCACCTGCCACGCCAGTCGATACAGACGGCGATGGCATCCTTGATTATCTTGATCAGGATTCCGATGGTGACGGCATTGATGATTCAATCGAGCATGCACCAGACACAGACGGTGATGGCATACCAGACTATCAAGACACCGATGCCGATGGTGATGGCATTGATGACAGCGTTGAAGGCAACGTCGA
>CALHOI010000039.1 GCA_938035525.1 uncultured Granulosicoccaceae bacterium | reverse complement strand
AGCTGAATATTGCACAATCATCGATTGAACAGCAATTCAAACGCGCGGTGTTTAATCTGGTTTCATGCAATCAGGACGATCACGTTAAAAACTTTGCCTTCACCATGGACCGATCAGGCCAATGGGATGTATCACCAGCATACGACCTTTGTCACTCTGAAGGCAGTGACTTTACTCGCTACCATCAACTCAGTATTAACGGTAAAACCAGTGACTTTAACTTAACAGACATCAAACACCTGGCAAAGTATGCAGGCTTACCGCGTAACCGAGAAAAACGCGTACTGGAACAAACAGTAGAAGTTTTTTCAACATGGCCACAAACGGCCAAACAACTTGAAGTACCAAAAACCTTACAAGCGCATGTAACAAAAACACTTCGACTTCACTGGCAGTAAAAACCGGTACTAACCGCACGCCGTATTCACGCGTGTATGCACTTTAACTATTCCATTGCAACCAATTCGGCTTTCAGGGCCTCCTCATCGCTATCAAAGTGTTTTAACGACTCGTAAATTTGCCGCAGGGTTTCGTCATCCACCGGAATGCCGTGCATTTCTCTTTTGGCTTTACTGATTTTTTCAGGCTCTCCGGGCATCAGAATTTGATCAACCCCTTTTGCCGTTGGCTTGGCTTTTATAAAGTCATAAAATTCCATTGTTCGTTGCATCACTTGTTCTTTGCTGTCGAATGCTTCAGGGTCGAGAATGACCGAAAACATATTATTGTAGACACCTGCAGGTATGTGCTTCTCGGTTGCAACCGTAGACTCACTGGCTAAAGCGCCGGCCAGCAACTCAACAAACACACCCAAACCTGAACCTTTGTGATCGCCAAATGCGCACAGCGCACCTTCTCTGGATTCTGCCATGGGCTTGGGGTCGGCTGTGGGCACACCCTCTTTGTCTATCACCAAGCCTAACGGCAATGACTCACCTTTATTGCTGGCAACACGCACTTTGCCAAATGCAACGGTACTGGTGGCCATATCCAGCAAGGGTTTGGCTTCATCGTTGACCGGCATAGCCATACTGATTGGGTTGGTAGAAAAACCAGGCTCACGAGCGCCATGTGGCGCCACTAACGGCGGGTGACCCACCACGTTAACCATGTGAATGGATACATACCCTTTAGACGCACAATACTCTGAGTACGTACCCACCCGCGACACATGTCCAGAGTTTCTTAGCCCAAGCACGGCAACTTTATGCTGGTCAATTGTCTTCATGGCATGATCAAGCGCCAGCAAAGCCATGCGATGCCCAAAACCTTTTTTGGCATCCACTATAGAAATGGCACCAACCGGCTCATGGTATACCGGGGTTTGATTGGGAATCAGGTTGCCATCGCGTACTTGATCTGCATACATGGGCAACATCCCAATGCCATGTGAATCATGCCCCGTGAGATTCGCAAGAATCAAATGCTGTGATACAACGTCGGCTTCGTGCTCATCGCAATTGAGCGCCAACAAAACTTGCCGAGAAAAAGCTTGCAGTGATTGTGCGGTATAAAACATGACTTCGATCTCCACAGGTTCGGCCAGATGCAACTCCGTTATGTTACCGCTTATTGGGCTGACATCACTACTTCATGGTAACCAGATGCTTTTGGAATTGGAAAATCGGCAAGTTCCTGTGGTAGAGTCAAAATTGGTTTATCCAGCAGCAAATGCGAAAAGCTTCCTGGTACGAACCTAAACGCGTTCGAGTTCTCCAGCTGAACCGAATCCACTTCACCGAGCATCAAAATAGTAAAGAAAGGCCATGACTGAACAGGGCAAAAAACCCAAGTCTAAGGCTGCTGAGTCGGTGTTAAAGTCAAAATCGACCAAGTCGAAGACACAAAAAGCCAGGCAGCAATCTGCCACTTTGGCTGCTGCCGAAAAAATCAGAGACCTTATTTTCAGCGGTGAGCTGGTGGCAGACTCAAATCACTTAGAAACCGAGCTTGCAGACCGCCTGGGCATGTCGCGAACCCCCGTGCGCGAGGCAACACTTATGCTCCAGGCCACCGGCTTACTGGAAGTTAAGCCACGCAAGGGTATAAAAGTGAATGGCCTCAGCACCAATGACATCGCGGAGATTTTTGACGTTATCGAAGAACTTGAATGCATGTCGGCTAAAAGCGCCGCACTTGCCAACTATGACGATGGTGAACTCGTTAACATGCAAAAAGCCATCGACGCTATGGACAATGCTCTGAATCAAGAAGACAGGCAAGCCTGGGCCATAGCCGATGAAGCTTTTCACAACGAGTTGGTTCGCTTGGGGAACAATAGCCGGGTGGAACATTTCGCCTCATACGCCAATGATCAAATCCGTCGTGCTCGCAGTATTACCCTGAATATGCGCCCCTTGCCAACCAAAGCCAACCAGATGCACCGTAAAGTCTATCAAGCCATTCGCAAAGGTGACGTCAAAGCGGCTACAGAAACTCATCGCAAACACACCAGCGAAACAAAAGAGTTACTGATCAACTTGCTCGACTCAGCTGGCCTAAAACGCATCTAAGGAGCGCATCTAAGGAGCGTCAAAAAACGCCACCAATAGAAGCAGCAAAGCAATACTCACTGATGGCCTGCCACTACCTGCACGACCTTGTGTCATATAGAATGTCAGCATGATGCGTCTTGATCACATTTTTATTCTGGCCAGCCCTAATGCTCCAGAGGCCAACGCCCTGCTTGATATCGGGTTAATAGAAGGCAGTTCTAACGAGCATCCCGGCCAAGGTACAAGCAATCGCCGCTTTTTCATGGCGAACACAACCATAGAATTTTTGTTCATCCACAATATCGCTGAAGCAATGAACGGTGCGGGCAGCAAATTACGACTGGTAGAGCGCGCAATTGATATTGACGGATCCCCGTTTGGCTTAGTCACACGTATTCACGAAGACACTACCGCCCCAACCTTCCCGGCATGGCACTATCAGCCCGATTATTTCCCTGAAGACATGTATTTTTATGTTGGAGACAACTCAGACAACTTCGACGAACCGCTGTGCATATGCATGCCACCGGCATTACCACCACCAAAAGACTCACCAGAGCTAAACAATGCCGACTGGACTCTCACAGAACTCCAGTTGTCTATCCCTGCCATAGGCGCCAGCACCGAGCTAAGCACTTTTGCTGAATGTGATTTGGTGTCGTTGCAATTTAACAAAGACCACCGACTTAAACTGATTTTTAACAATGGAAGCAAAGGCGAGTCTCTGAGTCTAATGCCCGATATACCGTTAGAGCTTGAATGGTGACTTTACGCGGTGTAATAAACAGTTTATGAGGTATTTTATTCTCACAATAACTGAATCAATCCACCCATGGATACCATAGTCATTACCGGAAGTCCCGGATCCGGGAAAACCACAACGTCCAATTGTTTATCTGAGATATTCAGAGAACGCAACATTCATCACATTGTTATTGACCCAGATGAGATCGCAAGAATCTTCCCCGAAGATTCACTGTCGAAATTAAAGCTGGACGCTTTGGCAAAACTCTACCCCTTGTACCAAAGCATGGGGGTACAGAAAATCATTATTCCCATGACCATTGATGATAACAATGATAATACGGCCCTGGAAACCATTGTCGGCAAACAACACATGCAGATTTTTAACTTGATGGTTGCAAAGGACATTGCAGTTAAAAGAGTGATTGAGCGAGAACCCAATGAATACTGGCAAAATAAGCTGTCTAACATTGTTAGTGCGTATTATCTAAATGAACACGCGCGTACATTCGAGTGCACGGATATAAACACAGACAATCAATCAGCCGCTGAGATTGCTCAAACAATCAGTACCATTGTTAGCAAAGATAAAAGCCGCTAACTTGTGAGAATACACAAAACGACGCCCGGCTTATTCTACCAGCGAAGAAAACTTCTCTAACATTTGTGCCGCACGTGAATCCCAACGATTGGCCACCATGGCCTCTTTACCTCGTTGACGTAGTTCTTGCATGCGCGGTTCATCGTTTTGCAGGGCAAGCAACTCGGCACGCATTTGCGCTGGAGTCTCAACTTGTATTAACGCGTCTTGCATACCCAGATCGGCAACCGAGCGAGGATCAAGTTTTTCGGTAATCACCACGCACCCACACGATAGGGCCTCAAAGATGCCTATTTCAAAATCATCAATACTTTCATCTGCAATATGAATATTGACTGATATTTTACTGGTTTGCAAATCTGCAAAGTACGGCTCACCGTGACTACGATCAACCACATCAACCAAGTCTTCCACTTCTCTTAACCATTTGGCACGTCGATCAGAGACGTTACGATTGAATACGGCAAAACGCGAGCGCGGTGCATCACCTGGTTTATTCTCAATAGCACCGGCATTATGCATAACAGAACAACGTGGTAACAATTCGGGGAATTCTTTTTCGACCACTTTCATGCAGGTATAAGTGTGCAGATAAACCCACGACAGCGTCGCCTGCTTACTCAGTAGCTTGTCAACATCACGCCGACGGCTCAGCGGTTGTGTGCTCCAGAACACAACGGGGACTTTAAAGATGTTGGTCAATGCAGCAGGTATTTTCTCTCCCCGCTGAATCAGGACTATGTCCGGGTCAAATGCATCGGCTAAACCGAATAGCTCGTGACGCATCAACCACCAGGGTTTGAATTTTTTGCGACGTGCGCGATAGTCGAAGCGCCCTACTGTATGTCCGGCACGCTCAAAAGCATTGGCCATCCAATGCTCTGCTCCCCACCCGATATGATGGTGAACCGCAATATAAAGAATTTTCACTTGGAAGTTTGCTTCGCGACGTCAGGTAACATTCGTCGCCAGCTGATTATCAATAAGCTCTGGCTCACCGATATGAAATCCCTGAGCAAAGTCGATACCGATATCACGAACCGCGTTTAACAAGCGAGGTGATTCGATAAATTCGGCAACGGTGCGCTTGCCCATCGATTTGCTCATTTCATTGATCGATTTTACCAGTGTAAAGTCGGTGGGATCGTCCAGTATATTTTTGACCAGCAGCCCATCGATTTTAAGGAAGTCGATGGGCAGCTTTCGCAAGTAGGCAAATGAGGACAAGCCCGAACCAAAATCGTCAATACTGAATCTGCACCCTATTTCGCTTAGCACATTCATGAATTCTGAGGCACTGGACAAATTCGCAATGGTCGCTGTTTCGGTGAGTTCAAAACAGATTTTTTCCGCAGGGACGCCACTTTTCTGAATTTTGTTAACAAACAACTTGGCGTTTTCAATGTTGGCAAAGGTCGCACCGGATAAGTTTAGCGAGCAGTGCCGTAAGCTGTGTAGCAAACTGGGGTTAGCACTGAGCCAGGCCAGCGTGAGTTCGAGTGCTCGCTGGTCTAGCGCGGCCGCCAAACCATAGCGCTCTGCCGAAGGAAAAAATGACTGCGGATTAATAATCTCGCCATTAACACTTTTAAGCCGCAACAACATTTCAAACCGCAACCCATCGGGCTGATCATGAAGCGGCTGGATTTTTTGACAAGCCAGATGCAGACGATTGTTCTCTAGTGCGGAATTAATTTCTTCCACCCAGTGAGTCGCCACATTGCGGTTACTGGCATGACCGTCACCTTCGCGGTAAACCACAACTCGATTACGGCCTTCGTTCTTGGCTATATAGCAAGCTGAGTCTGCAGCACTGAACAACGATTTTAAACTCTCCCAGCGATCATCAACAACAACCAAGCCCACGCTCACACCAACAGTAAATCGGTTTTCACGCCACAGGAATTGAAAGTTCTCAACTTCGGCCCGTATTTGATTTGCCAGCTTAAGCGCTTCTGCAACACTGCATTTGTAAAGGAAAACACCAAATTCATCGCCACCTAGTCGGGCAAGAATATCGCTTTTGCGCACCAGGCTGTCGAACAACTGTGCCAACTGCCGCAACAGCTCATCACCGGCTTCATGGCCACACGTGTCATTAACAATTTTGAAGCTATCCAAATCCATAAAACACATGGCATGGGATTTTCGATCAGTTTTTGCTGACTGCAATGCTTCGTTAACCAATGACTCGAATTGTCGACGATTAACCAAGCCAGTCAATGCATCGTGATTGGCATGGTAGGCCACAGCTTCGGCCTGCTTTACCGCCGCGGTAACATCGCAACCTGTGCCTCGATAGCCAAGAAATTTTCGGTTGCGGTTAAAGACCGGAATGCCGCTGTAGCGGATGACTTTGGTTTCACCATTGACCACCCAGCGAAATTCAAAATCCCTGAACGGCTGTTGATCTCTTAACAGCGAAAGATGCTGCTTCCAATGATCAATCTCATTGATATTGGCTGGGTGTTCAAGCAATTGCCGATGGGTACGACCAATTAAATGTTCTCGTGGAATGCCAAGCACACCTTCCAGGTCGTCGGTAACGAACCGAAACATGAAATTCGAATCCAGCTCCCAAAAGAAATCGGCTGATGCTTTGGCAAAATGGCGATATCGCTGTTCGCTAACGCGCAGTTCTTGGACCTCTACCGGCACATTAACCGGGTTAACAGCGTTGTTGGAGCTGACACTCAGCGCAGCTGCTGGTGCTGAACTGACCGCACTGCTTGGTACACTTACATCGATAAACGACAATAGAGTTGCTCGCGTGGTTCCCCATTGCACTGGCGTCGCGCGAGCGATAAGGCGCAAAGGCTGACCCTCACGCGTCAACGCCGATACCGTTAAACGCTGTGTATGTGCAGGTGATGGAATTTCAAAATCATCAATCGACGCCGATGTTAGTCTGGCTATTTCAGTATCTGCAAAAAGTTCCGCTAACACACCATGGTCGGCCAAAGACTGAGCGTTCGAGAATCCTAATAAGTTTGCAGCGTTGTCATTAGCAAACAGAATATCGTTCTTACTGAAAATCAGGCTGCCTTGAATCCCGTCGTTAACCAGGGTTTGGAAATCAATTGTGACTGCTGACTTTGGTGGCGTGACGCTTGGCCCGCCAAGCAACCGCAAATCGATACCCGACACAGTGCCGTCAGCGCTGAACACCGGTGTACGTACGATCATTGCCTGCGTTCGGCTCTTACCAATTTCTATGGCACTGATATCTGCCTGTGCAGAATACATAGCCTGGCTATCAAGCGCGAGCTGCTCGCGAGCTATGTCATTGGGCAACAAATCGAAATCGGTTTTTCCGATGACATCATCAGGTGAGTCAAAACCGAGACTTTGTGCATACGCCATTGAGCATGCACGATATACAAGGTGGTCGTCTTTCAACGCAACGCGGTCTGATTGCTGACCGAGCAGATCCGTCTTACTCAGCATACGCATGTTGCGCACCCCCCGAGACATGGTTTGGGCTTCTTGCTGTCGCAGTCAACTAGCACGTCATAAAGCAATAAGAATAATTGAACCACTGAGTATAGAGCATCAGCCAAATTGTTAAACCGAGGCTGTCGCAGAACAACAAGAGTAAAATAGCCATATATTTCAATAACTTAGATAGTTTCCTCAGTTACTGTGTGGCCACTTGGTCTCAATATGGTTAATTAATAAACAAGTATGGCGGCCAGAATGGCCGCTGGAGCAACGCAGACTCGGCCCCAGTGTTAGATCGGCTGGCTATTTATTGGACTGGCGCGAAGTGCCTACAGATTTCGCCTGTATTGCCCACCAACAGCAAACATGGCATCGGTCAGCTGCCCAAGTGAACAGACCTCAGCGGCACTCATAAGTGCTCCGAATACATTGCCGTTTTTCATCGCGGTTTGTTGCACGTGCAACAGCGCCTGAGATGACTGGTCGGCGTGACGAGCGTGAAAGTCGGCCAGCTTTTTTATCTGGCTTTGTTTTTCGTCATCACTGGAACGCGCCAGTTGAATTTCGTGTGGGACTTCTTCATCAGGGTTAACAAACATGTTAACGCCGACGATAGGCAGGGAGCCATCGTGTTTGCGATGTTCGTACAGCATCGATTCATCTTGAATTTTACCTCGCTGGTAACCTGTTTCCATAGCGCCCAACACCCCGCCCCGGTCGGAGATTCGATCAAACTCAGCCAGCACGGCTTCTTCTACCAAGTCGGTGAGCTCATCCATAATGAAACTACCCTGACCCTGATTTTCATTTTTTGCCAAACCCCATTCACGATTAATAATCAACTGAATGGCAATAGCGCGTCGTACGGATTCATCAGTTGGTGTGGTAACGGCTTCATCGTAAGCGTTAGTGTGCAGAGAATTACAATTATCGTAAACCGCGATCAGTGCCTGCAATGTTGTGCGGATATCATTGAACGCCATTTCTTGTGCGTGCAATGAACGACCTGAAGTCTGAATATGGTATTTCAATCGCTGACTTCGATCATTAGCACCAAATCGTTCGCGCATGGCAACGGCCCAGATACGACGCGCAACGCGTCCTAACACGGTGTATTCCGGATCCATCCCATTACTGAAAAAGAAAGACAGGTTTGGCGCAAAATCATCAATGGACATGCCGCGTGCCAGATAACTTTCAACGTAGGTAAACCCATTGGCCAGCGTCAGCGCCAACTGTGTAATCGGGTTAGCACCCGCCTCTGCTATGTGATATCCCGAAATAGACACGGAGTAAAAGTTCTTGACCTCATTCTCAATAAACCATTCCTGAATGTCAGCCATCATTTTTAAACTGTATTCAGTGGAGAATATGCAGGTATTCTGGCCTTGGTCTTCTTTTAGTATGTCGGCCTGTACCGTGCCTCGAACCTGCCTGAAGGTGTTTTTTCGTATCTCGGTTTTTTCTTCGCTGGACGGCTCACGATTATTGGCTGCAGTGAATTTATCGAGTTGTTGCCTGAAAGCCGTAATAAAAAAGAACGCAAGAATTGTCGGTGCCGGTCCGTTAATGGTCATAGAGACAGACGTGCCTGGATCGCATAAGTCGAATCCGTCGTACAGCACCTGCATGTCTTCAACAGTGGCGATAGACACACCAGAGTTTCCGACCTTGCCGTAAATATCGGGTCTTGTAGCGGGATCGTTGCCATACAAAGTGACTGAATCGAATGCTGTGGACAACCGTTTTGCGCTGGCATGTTCCGAAAGCACCTTGAAACGTTTGTTGGTGCGCAAGGGATCACCCTCACCGGCAAACATGCGCGTGGGATCCTCGCCCTGGCGCTTAAACGGAAACACGCCTGCGGTGTATGGAAAGTAGCCTGGTAAATTTTCCCGCATTAGCCAGCTGAGCAAGTCCCCGTGGTCAGAGTAACGTGGCAAGGCAACTCTGGATATTTTAGTACCGCTAAGCGATTCAACTTTAAGTGGTGTACTAAACGTTTTGTCACCACGCTGAGTGACTTGTTCTTCACCGGTGTAGGCTGCTACGCGCTCTGGCCACTGTTTCAATAATTCGGTGGCCTCATCGCTCAATTGTTTTTGTCGTTGTGCAATAAGCGCATTTAAACCGTCATTACCTGTTAAGCCAGTTGTCGAATCAGTTGCAGGATTGTTTTGGGCATGGTGCTCTGACAAGAGCATTTGTGATGCTGACTCCAGCTGTTGTAACTCTCTTGCAACACGTGATTGCTGTGTAACTTGTTTGTGGTAGTCACGCACAGCGTCAGCAATGTCTGATAAATAGCGCTGCCGTTTGCTGGGAATAATGCTGGTGCTGCTGGTGCTGGCTGTGACACCCACTTTGGGTAGCACACCGTTTCCTACTGACAAACCGGCATCAGTCAACGCTTGCATCACTGCCTGGTAAAGCGCGGTTACCCCATCGTCGTTAAATAACGCGGCAATGGTGCCGAATACCGGCATGGACTCAGCCGGGCTTGAAAACGCTTCGCGATTTCGCTGCACTTGTTTACGTACGTCACGCAGAGCATCGTCTCCACCTTTGCGTTCAAACTTGTTAATCGCAATAACGTCAGCGAAATCGAGCATGTCGATTTTCTCCAACTGACTGGCAGCACCAAATTCAGGTGTCATGACGTAAAGAGACACATCGCACACTGGCACAATGCCAGCATCGCCCTGACCAATGCCCGGTGTTTCTACAACCACCAAGTCCACACCAGCCAATCGGCAAGCATTAATCATGTGTGGGAGGCTTTCAGGTACTTCGCCTCGTGCATCTCTGGTGGCTATAGATCGCATAAACAAATTGTGATGCTCAATGGCATTCATGCGAATGCGATCTCCTAACAAGGCTCCACCACTCTTACGCCGAGAAGGGTCAATGGCCAGCAATGCAACCGATACGGTATCGCCATGATCAAGTCGCAGGCGTCTGATCAGTTCATCGGTTACAGATGATTTACCAGCACCGCCGGTACCCGTGATGCCAAGCACCGGCGCGCGCGACGTGGTTCCCGTTGCCGCTTTGCTTAGCCTTTCCAGCTCGTTGGGACTAAGCTGATCGTTTTCAATACGAGATAGCAGTGTTGCCAGTGTTCCATGCTGGCTTAGATCAAACGGTTTAGAAGATGGTTGCAAAAGCTGAGTAACGTCTGCTTGCTGATGATTGATCTGAGCTTGAGCGGTGGTGTCAATCATATGCTGAATCATGCCCTGCAAACCCATTGCCTGACCATCTTGCGGCGAATAGATTTTGGCAACGCCGTAGTCGTGCAACTCGGATATTTCATTTGGCACGATGACACCGCCACCGCCACCAAACACTAAAATGTTATCCGCACCGCGCTCACGCAAGCAATCAATCATGTATTTGAAATATTCCACATGACCGCCTTGATACGAACTTATGGCAATAGCGTGCACGTCTTCCTGAATGGCAGCGTTAACAATTTCAGCAACCGATCGGTTGTGACCCAGGTGGATAACTTCAACCCCACCCGACTGCAGAATGCGGCGCATGATGTTGATCGACGCATCGTGCCCGTCGAATAAACTGGCAGCAGTAACAAATCTCAATCTGGGTGAGCTTGCGTCTGGAGAAACCGATTCAGCGGATGCGGACATAATCACCTCGGGACAGGAGCTATCATTATCACTTGACCTTCACAGCAAGGTCAACTTACTCTAGTTTGACAAGCAATTTGCGAGCAAATAATGAATCAGAGCGTCACAGAAGATCCCGTTGTCATAGTCGGTGCGGCCAGAACCCCAATGGGGAGCTTTCAGGGTGAGCTTTCGGGCATCAGCGCCCCAGAGCTAGGCAGTGCCAGTATCAAGGCGGCTCTGGAGCGCGCCAATGTCCCCGGCGAGGACATCGAGGAGGTCGTCATGGGTTGCGTACTACCAGCAGGCTTAGGACAAGCACCGGCAAGACAGGCGTCCATTGGTGCAGGCATACCTCAATCTGTTGGCTGCACCACCGTTAATAAAATGTGTGGCTCCGGCATGAAAGCGGTGATGTTCGCAAACGATCTAATACAAGCTGGCAGTGCATCCACAATGGTCGCTGGCGGCCTGGAAAGCATGACTAACACACCGTACGTGTTACCCAAAGTGCGAGACGGATTACGCATGGGTCATGGCGAAGTCAAAGATCACATGTTTCTCGATGGACTCGAAGACGCATTCGAGCCGGGCCGTCTAATGGGCAGCTTTGCAGAACAAACCGCCACGCACTATCAATTCACCCGCGAGGCACAAGATGACTTTGCCATTACATCGCTTGAGCGCGCCAACAAAGCCATCAATGAAGGTGTGTTCAAGACTGAAATAACACCAGTAACGGTAACCACACGCCGCAGTGAAACCGTGGTTGAGCAAGACGAGCAACCACCAAAAGCGGATGTGTCAAAAATACCCAAGTTACGACCTGCCTTTGCAAAAGATGGCACGGTAACAGCGGCCAACGCCAGTTCAATTTCTGACGGTGCCGCAGCCCTAGTGCTGATGAAGCAATCTGAAGCACAAAGGCGCGGCTTAACACCGTTAGCAAAAATTCTGGGGCACGCAAGCTTTGCTCATGCACCAGAATGGTTTACCACGGCCCCCGTACACGCCATCGACAACCTGCTAAAAAAGCTGGATATTAAAACGGATGACGTTGACCTTTACGAAATTAACGAAGCCTTTGCTGTGGTCACTATGGCGGCAATGCACGAACTGGGTTTACCCCATGAAAAAGTCAATGTATATGGTGGTGCTTGTGCCCTCGGACACCCAGTAGGTGCATCGGGTGCACGCATCCTGGTAACGTTAATGAACGCCTTGGAGCGTCACGACAAAAAAACGGGTGTGGCAGCATTGTGTATTGGCGGTGGCGAAGCAACCGCGGTGGCTATCGAACGCCTGTAGCATTGAACGCGCATAGCAGCGATCGTCACACAACATACAATTTGGAGTAATGCTTGAGTAGCTCAATCGACTTTTATTTTGACTTTTCATCCCCGTACGGTTATTTGGCCAGTACTCGCATCGAAGCCATTGCAGAAAAACATGGGCGCTCGGTGAATTGGCAACCGATTTTATTGGGTGCTATTTTTAAGGTATCAGGACAAGCGCCACTCACCACTTACCCACTGCGTGGGGACTACGCATTGCATGACTTTGCGCGCTCGGCAAGAGAAATCAATATTCCTTTTAGTATGCCCGACACTTTTCCGGTGGGCGCTGTGGCCGCAAGCCGAGCCTGTTGCTGGCTTAAAGCATCAAGCGATGATCAACACGATCACAGCAAACTCACCGAATTTGTGCATGCCATTTTTAAAGCCTTTTACGTTCACAACCAAAACATCGGTGATGCCGATGTGGTGCTTTCGGTTGCCGAGTCTGTTCAAATTAATAAAGACTCGATGGCAGCCGGTCTTGCCGATCAATCCATTAAAGACGCACTGAAAACAGCTGTGCAAGAGGCTATAGACCGAGGTATTTTTGGTTCGCCCACGACTGTTGTAGACGACGAGTTATTTTGGGGAAGTGATCGCCTTGACCAGGTTGATCGCTGGCTATCTCGCGGTGGTTGGTAATCGTGGTTGGCAATCCATGACTGGCAAAACCGATAGCCCTGCCAGGCGACTGGTTATCCTGGGGTTGTTGTTACAAGCGCTACACGTTCTATTTGGCTTTACAGCAATCATGGGCATGTTCATCAATCATATGATGCTCGACCAAAGCAAAAGCACGGTGTATTACTCACACCTGCGATGGCAACTCATTACATTCTGGGTTTGTGCTGTTTTATACGCGTTAGCCGGTGCCGCCTGGTACTACACCGGCGCACTTTGGCCAGCTGTAACGGTATTGCTGTTCAGTTTTTACCGCATTGGTCTGGGCGCTTACTACTGCCTTACAGACCGGCCCATAGAGCGATTCATCTAGCTAGCAGCCTTGCATGCTGATAAGCTTCCGTTAAATTCACAAACGCTGTAGGAATATCTAGATGAGCACAGGAAAATCCACCCAAAACGCCCCATACAAAGTTGAGGTTGAAGCTGGTGAGACCTACTTTTGGTGCGCATGCGGCATGAGCAGCAAGCAACCATTCTGTGATGGCTCGCATAAGGGCTCAGAGTTCACCCCTGTTAAATACGTGGCTGAAACCAGTAAAACGGTGCCATTCTGCGGTTGCCGAACCAGCGCAAATGCACCGTTATGTGACGGCAGCCATCGGACCATTGAAAGCTGATAGCAGCGCGGCTGCCAGAGACATCTTTATTTGTCTCTAGCAGTGCTCATTCCTGCAGAGTCAAGAGGTACGACGCGCAATTAAGCTGCTACTATTACCGCTCTTGTTATAAAACTACACACTGAAACAAACCGTGAATAAGACCCTCAACGACATCAATTCTGTGCCGAACACCGTGCTAATTGATATCGTGGGCGGCGGCTATTCGAAGGGATTCTAAAACTATGCGCTCCGCTCAATCGCTGTTTGTTGCCTGGCTTCACTCAATGCAGACACGCTGCTCAAAACAGCCTGGTCCAGCGGGGTATGAGTTGGAGCACCGCCAAGTAAACTTGCGACCGAGTCGCCATCCATCCGAATTTCGTAGTTCCAGAGATATCGCATCGATACGATATCGCGCATCAGCGGTATCACACATCCGAGCATTCTGAACAAGGTCCACGGCAGCCTGCCGATCTTCAACTGGGTATCTGTCCCAGCAGCAACCAGCAACGATTCGATCACACTTTGTAATTGGGCAAACGAAAACACATGCCCTTCAAATGGCAAGACCATGTGCGGCGCTAGCGAGTAATCCGCCACGCGTATCGATAATACTTCTTCACAGGCTTTTACCGCATCTGGCAAATAAGCCCACGTGTGCTTAAGCTCTGGATCTCCTGCAAAAGTAAGCTTGTTCTTGTGCACATTTTTGGTGAGTTCCTTAAACCAGTTCGGGCCTTTGATATCGGGTCCAAAAAAGTCACCGAACCGCATAATGGTTGAGCGCAACCCGCGGCTTGACGCGTCGGATATCATGCCTTCGAGCGTGGCACGGGTCTGCCCTTTTTCATTGACCGGGTTATCGGGCGTGGTCTCGTCAATGATGCCGTTTTCAGGAATACCCGCGTTGTATATATTGCCCACAAACAACAGGTGCGCCTGATTCGCAATAGCCACATCAATGATCGCTTTAGTGTACTGAATCATCAGAGGGTCCCACTTCGGATAAGGTACGTTGATTGCGTGAACGATGACGTCGACACCATTCGCAGCATCGGCTAGTACTGTGGAGTCCTTGAGATCACCTTGAATCCATTGAACATTGTCCAATTGGGGTTGTTCCACCTTTCGAGTCAGGCCGCGAACCTGCCAACCCGTAGCAGCCATACGGCTTACCAACCGGCTGCCAAAGCCACCGGTAGCGCCGAGCACCAATACTGACTTGCCAATGTGCGTTGATTGCGTATTCATGTATTGCTTCCTTCTGCGGGTCAAAGTTGTTTGCCTGGAACACACCTTAGCGACCCAAATACGAATAATGAATGGCAATAAATTGGAGTGAAATATGCAATAATGAATAACCTATTTATATCAGTGAGTTACAGTGGACTGGAATCTCATCCGCTCTTATTTGATGGTGGCCGAACATGGGTCAACCCTAAAAGCGTCCAGGCATTTGGAGGTGACTCAATCAACCATCAGCCGGCATCTATCAGAACTGGAAAAGCAACTCAGCGTGCGGTTGTTTGATCGCCGAAAAACAGGCTTGGCATTAACTGACAAAGGTCAGGAATTACTGGCATACGCAAAGCAGATGGACAGCGTTGCCGATCAACTTCAATCACAAGCCTCACATTTTTCAAGCACCGTCAGTGGCACGGTACGCATCAGCGCAAGCGAAATTCTCGCGGTAGATGTGTTACCACATTGTCTTGACGACATCGTTAACGACAATCCAGACCTGCAAATCGAATTGGTGGCCTCAAATGAAGCGGCTAACTTACTGTCAAGAGAGGCAGACATTGCTCTGCGTATGTTCAAACCGCAACAACAAGATTTAATCTCAAGGCATTTGTTGGATATTCCCACCGGCTTTTATGCACACCAAAGTTACTTTGAAAAGCACGCCAATGCGCAAACAACAGACGACTTCAGTTCACATCGCTTCATTGGCTTTGACATGAACACGCTGTTTATTGATGGTGCAAAACGTTTCGGTATGAAATTAAAGCGTGAAGATTTTCAAATTCGCACCGATTCAATTTGCGTGCAGAACCAATGCGCCTTGGCCGGACTTGGCCTGGTGGGCATGCAAGACAAACTAGCGCAGCGACAACCCGAACTTAAAAAACTTGATTTGGATTTTGATCTACCACCTTTGCCTCTTTACGTTGTCGCGCAACAGGAATTAAGATCCTCACGCAAACTGCGCGTGGTCTTTGATTCTCTGGCTGCAAAACTGTTGGAATTTTATAGCGAGCCAACACATTAGGTTTAAATTTTTTCATTCAGTACCAATTGCGAATTTTTGGTTTAGTTTCACAGCATGAGCAACTTCCGCGACATCTTGATACAAGTGCAAGCACCAAGATCGTGAATACTGGCAGCGTTGTTTACTTCCAGAGATTAAAGATGCTTGCACAAAATTTCAGATCGCTATATGCAAATACGGTAATACACGCTTTCTTAATGTTAACCCTGACTGCTTGCTCGTCAAATGAATCAAGCTCGGCCGACCCAACTGATCCTCAAGCTGGCATAACTGGGCTTAGCTGGACAAATTGTGAAGACACCCCAGCAATTTTTGAGTGTGCCAGTTTGCAGGTTCCAATGAATCACAGTGAACCGGATGGCGAACAAATTAATCTTGCATTAATACGTCACGAGGCAGCAGGTGCTGAGCCTTTGGGCTCATTGTTCGTCAACTTTGGTGGCGCCAGCGGGTCAGGAGTAGAAGACGTGCAACTCATTATTGAAGAAAATATTTTACCCAATTCTATTCTTTCTTCTTACGATATTGTTGGCTTCGACCCTCGCGGAGCTGGTGGCAGTACCCACGTTGACTGCTCCGATGTGGCACAAATTGAATTCAATCCCTACCCACTGGATGCAAACGATATCGAACTGCACCATGCTGAGTACTCTGCATTTTCAGCGGCCTGCGAGGCAAAATACGGCGAGTATCTGCAACAACTGGGTTCAATGAACACCGTGCACGACATGGAACAGATCCGTATCGCTTTAGGTGATGAAAAAACCAATATGCTGGCTTACTCATTTTCCTCACGCGTTGCCGCGCTGTACTTGCAAGAATACCCACAGTCCAGTGGCCGCATGGTGCTGGACGGTGGCGTCGGCCCAGACTCATCATTGCGTATTGTACTTTCAGACCCCTTACCGCTGGCGCAAGCAACTTTGCTTTCTATCATCACCGAGTGCAAAACAGGCGATGACAGTTGTGATCCCGATGCATTGATCGATGAGTTGGCAACAAGATTAAATACACTCGCATCCAGCGACACAGATTCCAGCAGAGACGAGTTCGCATTTGTGTTTGACATTCTGAACGCCTTTGTAGAGTTTTCTGAAGAAGCAAGACGTTTTTCTCCGCTGCTTGTTGACTATATACAAACAATGGATGTGTCAATACTCATTGCCAGTTTTGGATCAGATAATGATGGGGAAGAAAATACGGATAATGTTGAGGGCGATGATGGGCTAACGGTAGAAACGGCGTCTTTATGTGCCGACGATGCTTTTCGTCCAACCGTCAACAACCTTATAACAGCGCTGGATGAATTTAATCAGCAATCAGACATATTTGCTGAAAATGCCCTCTCTGAATACAGTCGGTGTGCCGGTTGGCCTGCGGCTATCGCGCCACCGGCACCCATCGTGACTAATACTGCGCCTGTGTCTATTGTTATTGGCGGTATCAATGACCCAATTGCACCGATTGCATTATCGGAAGACATGGCCAACGCCATTGGCGGTTTCCTGATCAGGTCCGATCACGCCGGCCATATCAGCGCATTTCTTGGAAAAAGTGCTTGTGTCGATAATGCTGTCGAAGCATTTTTACTACAAGGAACCACACCAGCGGAGCAAAACTGCTTCCGCTAGCTTGATTGTGCTAACGAATCCCAATACGGCTCCCAGTGGTGTCGCATGCGAACGTTAGCTTCCAAACGCTCCAAAATTTTAAACAAGCCGTACAACGTTCTATCAAAAAACACAAAGTC